>CAYJHK010000004.1:0-28883 GCA_964369515.1 uncultured Desulfovibrionaceae bacterium | reverse complement strand
GCATGAAAAGTTTTTGGGGGTGGGGGTTTGGGGGAGGAGACCTTTTTCCAAAAAGTTCCTCCCCCAAGAAAATTTTTACAAATTAGAATCACGTGCTTAAAAGTATGTTCAGTGCTGCTTACTGTTTGCCGCCGAGCATTTTGCCTGCTACAACGATACCATTTTTTCCTGCTTCGCCGGCCAGAGCAGCCAGTTCTTCCAGTTCACAAGTACGTGAGGTAAACACCTTAAGTACCATGGGTAGATTGACTCCGGTAACCACTTCCACTTTATGTTTGGCAAGCAGTGCAAGACTTAAATTAGTGGGTGTGCCCCCAAACATATCTGTGAGAATAATAACCCCCGAACCCTTATCAAGGCGTGAAGCGGCATCCTCAAGACGTTGAACGATTTCGCTGACTTCTTGGGTCACATCAACGGAAATGGAGGCACAATCGGTAAGGGCGCCAAGGATGCCTTCAGCTGTGCGCAAAGTGACGGCGCCATAATCGCCATGCCCTACTATAATTATGCCCACATCGGCTACATTCTGAGTCATTTCACACCTCAAATCTTCTTCTTTACTCATATTCATGGGGTCAGCGTAAAAACTGACCGATTATTTTTTTACATCCAAAGCCATATGCCTATGTTCAACAGTTACCGCATATCCGCTTTGTGACAGCATTTTCTGAACCCGTTGCGCCGTAGCCACCGAGCGATGTCGTCCGCCTGTGCAGCCAAGGGCTAGGGTTACTCTGTAGCGTCCCTCGTTCCCCATAAGTTCTAGGGTAAAGGATAAAAAATCGAGTAGCTTATTGTAAAATTTCTGTTCCGGTTCACCTTTATACACAAAGCTATCCACCTGTTCATCCAAGCCGGAAAATGGACGAAGTGCCATTACAAAGTGGGGATTTGGCAAAAAGCGTACATCCAAAACAATATCAGCTTCCTTGGGAACGCCGTATTTAAATCCAAAGGAAATGACATTGACCTTTAAAGGATGCATACTTCCACAATTTTCACACGCATTTTTACCAAACTGTTGCTGCAATTTTCGCCGAAGGTCATGGATGGAGTCATCTGTAGTATTAAATACAAAATCCGCCAAGGTGCGTAAAGCCATAAGTGACTGACGTTCTTGTCGAAGAGCATGTTCCAGCCCAACACCCATGCGCTCCAATGGATGGGGTCTGCGTGTTGTGGCGTAACGGCGCAAAAGCTCAGTTTCCGTAGCTTCAAAAAATAAAATATGCGTGCTTACGTTTTGTAACTGCAACATCTGTACCGCAGTACTCATACTGTCAACGGGGTTTCTGTCTTGCAAGGCGATGCCAAATGCAATGCCACGAAAATGCTGCATACAGTCATGGCGCATCATGGTTACCATTTCATACATAAGGGAAGCAGGCAAACCGTCTACAGTAAAAAAACCTAAGTCTTCAAATACATGCAGGGCAGTGCTTATGCCGGCACCGGAAAGACCCGTCACCATAAAGGCCTGCATAGGAGAGAATTCTCTTTGCATCTTTACTCCCATTGATTTATGGACTGTAATAAATGGAATCTTCCAGGAGGCTTACGACTGGGTAAAAACTGCCGCCGCAAAGAACGCATGATTTTACGGCGGCAAGCATAAACTGTTAAACTATGGGATCTATGAGGCCATAATCGCCACTGCGTCTACGATAGACAACATTGATGCGATGGTGCTCTTCGTTTAAAAAGACCAAGAATTCACTGCCCACTGACTCCAGCTGCAAAATGGCTTCTTCAAGTGCCATGGGTTTTGGCTCAAAGCGTCGGGTGCCGATTTGACCGTCATCGCTTTCTGCCCCAAAGTTGTAGGTGAAAATTTCCACTTTGGCGTCTCGTGCTTGACGGTGGTGCTTTTTCAAACGAGAAACATGCTTTTTTACTTGTGCTTCCAGTTTGTCGAGCACAAGATCTATGGAAGAATACATTTCTTGAGTTTGTTCCGTGGCGGCAAGGGACAAGCCTTCGCCTGAAACACGTACTTCACACACTTGACGAAACTTATCAATACTAAGATTAACGAGCACATCAAGTCCGGATGCCTTACCAAAAAAACGGCCGAGTTTTTCAAAGCGTCTGCGGGCGTATTTTTTTAGGTGTTCGGAAGGTTCAAAATTCTTGAAAGTAAAGGCAATATTCATAGGTTCCTCCTTTTGTGTGCATAAAATAATTTAGGAAAAACAAACCAACTGTATAGCATTTTAAGTTGACATTGCTAATATCAACTTTTAAAGGAACACTTGCTTCGGCACTTAACAGCGCAAATAAATTGCGCTTATGCCTACGCAGTGCTTGACTGCTCTCGCAGTCAAGATAGTAATTTCAACTGAAATTACTATACCACCAAAAACCTACACACTAAAAATGCTCTTTTCTGCGCGAAGAAGAAGCAATGTCCATGGCGGTGCGGTATTTTGCCACCGTTCTGCGTGCGATATTCACATTGAGATGCTCTTTCAGCATTTCCCCAATGCGTTCATCGCTGAGCGGACTCTTGGGATCTTCATCGGCAATAAATTTTTTAATTAAGGCCTTTACACTTTCAGAACCCACTTGACTGCCGTCAGCCAGGGCAAGGGCACTGTTGAAAAAGAATTTGAGTTCAAAAGTGCCGTGGGGAGTCGCCACATACTTATTAGATGTTATGCGGCTCACCGTGGATTCATGCATGGCAATATCATCCGCAATATCCTTGAGGATAAGTGGGGCGAGCATGGATACGCCTTGTTCAAAAAAAGGACGCTGATATTTTATAATGCTTTCAACAACCTTATACAATGTACGTTGCCTTTGGTAAAGACTTTTTATAAGCCAAGAGGCCGCACGCATTTTTTCGGAGCAATATTCTTTATCATCGCTGTTGAGAGCTTCAATATTTTCGGTAAGCGTAGAAGAAAGTTGTAGATGTGGCAGGCCGTCATCATTCAAGATAATGACAAATTCTCCGCCGTACTCATACACAAATACATCAGGGCTTACAAATGCTGTTTCTTCACCGCCGAAGGAAGCACCGGGCAATGGCTCAAGAGATTGAATTATATCAAGATATTCCGCCAAGTCCTCCATGGTGAGATGAAATTTGCGCAAAATGGGCTTGTAGCGTTTATTTTCGAGGTCTTCCAAGTGATCGTTAACTAGGGAGACCAAGATGGGATCCCGATCATAGTTGAGGCTGCGTAATTGAATAAGCAAACACTCCTTGGGAGATCTGGCTGCAACGCCTATGGGGTCAAAAAACTGTATAACCGAAAGAACTTCTTCTATTTCTTCTGAGCCTTGTTCGCTCATTTCCATAATGTCTTCAATGCTAGCTTGCAAATAACCCGATGATGACAGATTACCGATAATGATTTCGCCAATGTATTTTTGCGTTTCAGTCAGTTGTGAAGATAGTCGTAACTGCCATAAAAGATGGGCATCTAAGTTTGGTTTTTCAGTATAGCGTGCTTCGATGGAGGACATTTCGTCGAGAGATTCATACTCTCTTGAGGAATTATTGCGTGGAGAGGAAGCAAATTCGCCCATATACTCTTCCCAATCCGCCCCCTTTGCAATTTCGCCATCATAGACGTTGTCGCCTTCACCGTCTTTTTTTTGTTCTCGAACTTCCTTGGGTTCTGTGTCTTGGTTGTCTTCAAAGCCTTCTTCCAGAAAAGGATTTTCCAAAAGTTCACGCTGAACTGTTTCCACAAGCTCAAGACGAGACATTTGCAAAAGCTTGATTGCTTGTTGCAATTGTGGTGTCATAATGAGTTGCTGTGCAAGCTTAAGTTGTTGACGAAGCTCCAATGCCATAAGGATTTACCTTTCCTCCAAATGTCAGCGTTTAGCAAATACTGTAAAGTACTACACGCTGCTTTCAAATACTATGCCACAGCATCTGTATCTATGCAAGAGGTAGGAAGAACATATTTATGGCAAAGAAAAAAAATACATATAAATCGGCTTTTATTGCCAATAAAAAAGTGTTCACTTCATGTTTACTAAAACAGCTTCTATTCAAACACGCCAAAGATGGTACCAAAAATGCCGCCGATGAGATCAAAAACTCCCGTACCGAGGCTGCCAAGGGCTGCAATAACTACAGCTCCGGCATTGAGGGTGCGTTCAGGTTTTTTGAGCTCTCCATGAAATCTTACCGGAATATCCACAATATAGCCAAGGTCAGCATTGAGGCGCATATCAAGGGTGTTATCAATGAAATTAATGTATCCATTGCCTCTAATCTGCATATCCGGCCCCAAAAGCTTCAAATTTTGACTTTGCAAAACGCCCTTGCGCAACTGACCGTTGTCGCTAAAGCTGTCAATCATTGTGGGGCGTCCGATGAGTTTACCATTGTGGGCACTTGATTGCATAAATCCCTTGCCGACATACAGGCTCCATTGCCCGGTAAAACCGGAAAGTACATTTTTTCGCCCAAGTTCACCGGTAAGTGCCAAGGTCAGATTGGATTTTCCTGAAAATACCGTACCCAGTTGCAAGTCCTTGGTGAGGGCTAAAAGGTCAGCTGCTTTAACATTAAAATTGATACGTGTTTGTAGGGTGTTATTGCGTAAAGCACCCCAAAAGCTTGCATCCATGGTACCACCATATAAAGTACCGGTAAGCGCCTTGAGCTGCAATATATTATCATCTATACCAATGTCGGTGGAAATATTTCGAAACTGCATTTTACTGATGCGCAGCAGTCCGATTTTGAGTGCGCCGCTTACCCGTAAATCCTGAAGCCACTGCCAAGACATGGAGCTGTTTTTAATTTCTTGCCCATCGTTATAAACCGGCACTCCGTCAGCACCAAGCCCTCGCACGTGCGTATAGCCCAGGCTGGATTTCTTAGGGAAATATTTGTCATAATTTAAGTTATTTAAATGTAGGTCGAATTTCCAATGGGGGTTTTTTGACAGCTCACAAATGATATGACCGCTGGCTCGCATATCATCTGAAGCCAGAGAAAGATTTTCTAAGCGTAGGTTATTCTTTGCATATTTTGCCGAAAATTGCAGATTGGCTGATGATGGCAAGGTTGGAGGCAAAAAGTTTTTGCCTTGCTTATCGATGCTTTTCATAAGTCCGTCTAGGGATGAAGTTGAGGCCGCTCCCTCAGCAGACCACACTATATTCTTGGCATAATTTAAAGTGGCACTACCTTGGATTTTTAAGTCGGAAAGGCTTGAAATATCAGCCTTAGCATCTTTAACTTCTATTTTTGCCGTATTTGTATTTAAGAAAAAATTCCCTCGAACGGTACTTTGAAGTTGCTTTGGCAAAGAGGCAAGCTTTGCTGAAATTTTTGTGGAGAGCGAACCTGCAAAATTATTGAGCAAAATCGTACCATAGTTTTTTCCTGCAAATTCCAAGGAGCCGCTCCATGCACCATTGGCTAAAATATCCGGCATATCAAGATTTGCCTGCCATTTTCCTGCATATTGTAATTTGGGCGGCATAATATTTTTTTGGGCTTTGGCGTAAGGTTTTGCGCTAAATTGCCCTTGCACGTTCAGCTCTCTGAAGGGGGTTTTCTTGCCGGAAGCACTGTAAAAAACTCCCTTGCGTATCTTTAATTCTATGTCTCCACGCTTTGACGTTAGTATTTCGCTTACATACTTACCCTTGGTCGTGAATTGCGTGTTGAGAGACAGCGTACCTCCTACAAGATTTTTGCCGACTATGCGTGTTATGGGCTTTAAAGCTGCCACATTTTGCAAGCGAGCTGTAATTTCGTAAATTGTTTCGCTGGCACCTTCCGTTTTGCCTTCTGCCATCTGTTTGGGAGAATTGTATAAGACAGCTCTGCCGTTACCTTTGCCCCCGTGGAAATTACTTGTGGAAAATTCCAGCGTCACCGCTTTTTCATGCTTTTTGGGCAGCGGTTTAATATCTTCGCCGTCAGCTTGTGCATCAAGAGCTAATTCAAAATCCGTCGGCAAGCAACGAAAACTCATTCCATTTACGGGCATGTCAAAGGCCACAAGACTTTTAGCATGAATATTTATATCATAATCAAGTTCAAAATCAGACTTCTTCTCCGAAAGAGGGGCAGCCCCCGGTATGGGAGTTAAAGGTTCATGCGCAAAAGATAATTCCGCAGGGGATAGTCCTTCAAGCTCGGGTAAAATATTTTTCAACTCCAACGCATCTGCAAAGGCTTCCAAGAAAATAACCGGTTCTTTCCAGCTCTTGACGCTCCCATTGCCTTTAAATGACGCTCCGGCTGCCATTGCCGTAAGTTGCGGAACATGAAGTCCACGCTTGTCCATGGTAAAATTCAGCTCACCTTTAATGACATCTAAAGCTCGTCTCAGCCCAAGCGGCAGTTGTCTTGCAAATCCAAACCATTGCGTAAGGCTGAAGTTTTCTATATTAATGTGACCTTTAAGAATGGGGTTAGTTAAATTTCTAAGGTTTAGGCTAGCATTGGCGATGGCGGAATTTTGGTCAAATACGGCGCGAACGTTTTCCAAATACATGTCATGAATTATGTCTCCGAAGAAATTTCCCGAATTTTTCAAGGGAATGTGCGCCCCCTTCCATGATAGGAGCGCATCAAAGCTCCAATTTCCGGACAGGGTAGAGTTTGAAGCCTTGGCAGAGTTGGGAGCCATGCTTGTACTGCCCGTTACGCCGACGGGCTTTGGGTTATTTTTCTGCTGTGGTTTTACATAATCCATTGAAAATGAAAAATTTCCCTTTTCTAAAACGTTGGGAATGGCCACATAACTACTCAATTGCATATGGAGCTTTTTACCTACATTGCCGGACAATCCAAGGGTAAAGTTTCCCAAATCGGCCACAAGTTGAGCGTCTGACAAGATGTGCACATTTTTGAAAACAATTTCCGCATCCAGCGTTTTCAACAGTCCAAGTTTCAAATTTGCATTTATGTTTTCACTCTGCAAGAGTATGTGTTTGTGTTTGAAGGAAAAATTTCCATGAAGAATTTGCAAAGACGAATTGTGCAATAACGAAGGGATAGTATCCCCGAGGGAGTGCATATTTTCTTGTAAGAATTTACCAATGTCTTCAAGGTATTGATTGTTGTTTTTGGCAATGGTTTTATGTATACTGTCAGTAATATTTTTATTCATATTGTCCGCACGTTCGGTCTTTTGCGGCGCATTTTCTTGCAAAAGCTCAACTTGTGAGGAAGTGGCCGGAGGATCCTTTTGGTGCCAATTCAATACTGGTCGCCATAGGGAAATTTTCCCCAGTGTAAATTCACCCTTGATAAGCGAAATAAGAGATGGTGTAACAGTGGCATAGGCGACATCTAAAGTGAACTCCTTTCCTTTTAACTCCACATTGGCAAAGGAAAGTGCCGGCAAAGGGAGTAGGGTCACATCTATACTGGAAAAAACAAGTTCTACGCCTGTTCTTTCATACAGTTCGCTTGAAATGCTTTGGCTTAAATTGTGAGGATAATGTTTTAAATAAAAGAACAATGCCCCGAACGCCACCAGAGCAAGCAACAAAAGCGCAATAAATGCGTATAATACATAGCGCCAAAAAGAATTCTTCCTAAGAAGTTCCGGCTTTTTAGCACTTTTAGGCGGAGCAATGGTATACACTTGACGAGTATCCTAGGAAAAAGGTATAATTAAATTTCAATCTAACACAATGCTACTATAATCATTTTATGTTAGATAGGCAATAACATTCCGTGTCATATACTTAAATTTTAAAGAAGGCAAAAAAATTGCAAAAAATATTTTGGATTGGAAGTCCCTTTTTTGCGGCATCGCTTCCAAAGGAAGATTTTCAGGTATGTTGTTATAATTTCGAACATTTGGCTGTGTTTAATTATGATGATTTGCGAGATATGGCCGGCTTTGAGCCTGACGTGGTCGTTGTTGCCGACAAGAGCCGCCCCCCCTTTGTGCTTGGCATGGAAAATATCCCCTGTTTTACGGTTTTTTATGCAGTGGATACACATATTCACAGCTGGTATCCTTTTTATGCACAGGCTTTTGACGCTTGCCTTGTAAGCCTCAGAGACCACATTCCGCTTTTTTATCAAGGAACATTGCCCAAAGAGCGTATTTATTGGTCACCGGCTTTTGCACGCGATACCGACATACCAAATGCTGAAACGTTGGCATATATAGATAACTTTTCATATTCATCAAGTGCTTCGCAAAGTAATTGCGCCCCCACAAATTATGCTTGGGACTGCCTTTTTGTGGGCACGGTCAATGCCGCAACAACACCGACACGGAAGATTTTTCTCGAGCAACTTGCGACTCAAGTTGACTTGCACACAACTCGTGGAGATTATACCGCACTATTTCCTCAAGGTCGTGTTATTATAAACCATTGCGAACACGGTGATTTGAATTTTCGTGTTTTTGAAGCCCTTGCTTGCGGCTGTGCCTTGGTCACTCCCGTGGTAAAGCATGGATTTTTGGATATATTCACGCATGGAAAGAATATACGCTGTTATCATAAGGAAAATTTGCAAGATGCCGTGGATAATATACAGCATTTACTTGATAATGAAGAAGAAAGGCTGCAAATGATTGTGCGCGGATTTGAACTTGTACATAACGCACACCGGGCTAAGCATCGTGCCTTGGCATTTGCACAGACTTTGCGAAATCTCAGCCCCGAATATAAAAAAGAATGCGTGCAAAAACGCTTGCAGAACGCTCGAAGAATACGTGAAAAATGGTTGAGAGCACCTTATTTGCTCTTGGCTGAGGCGCAAACCGAGGAACTTTTGTTGCGGGAAGCCTACCTTAAGGCTGCTAAGGGTGAGTTTTGGTAAGCATTTTTTTCAAGAACTTAGCATAGATGAATTTCTATAACGAGTAATCCTTATTTTCTTGTGAAGTATCATATAAAGACCTCTGCGCAATTGATTGCGCAAGGTCTTTGGAGCGTTGACGTTAGTCAATGCGACCGAAAATCAAGAATAGGCGGAGCTTTGCTTCGCCGTTAAGTGATTGATTTTCGTGCCTTTACCTCTGCACACTTTTTTTTGTGTGCATAGACAAAATCATACTTAGCATATAAAGCTATATAAGAAAATAATTGTGCAGAGGTCTTATATATGAAAAGCAGCTATGCAGAACTTTTCGGGGGTTTAGCCCCTTAAACTCTATACTTCAGCTAATGAAAAATCCCCCCTAATTTCATCATCAGGGGGGATAAATCTTAATGCCGAGAATTATTAGCTGTGCTGCTATTTAAGAGCTTTGGCAGCTTCTCTTTCCTTATATTCTTTCACCAAGGTTAAGATAACTGGACTGAGAAGGAGTAGAGCTATGAGGTTAGGTATAGCCATCAAAGCGTTGAAAATCTCTGCTAAAACCCATACAACTTTAATTTCTGCAAGTGCTCCAAGAGGAACGACTAAGGTGAATAAAAGTCGAAATGGCATTAATCCTTTGTCGCCAAAAAGATAAACTACGCATCTTTCGCCATATACGCACCAACCCAAAATCGTAGTGAAAGCAAAAAGTGCCAAAGAAATGGTAACGGCATAGCCACCTGCACCGGCAAAAGCGGCAGGTAAAATTGGATCCAATACTGTGTTAAAAGCTGCGATGGTAAGTGGAGCTCCTTCAACTGCGCCTGGCCCATTGGCGAGAAGGCCGGATGCCAAGATACCAAAACCGGTCATGGTACAAATAATGATAGTATCAATAAAGGTTCCCAACATGCCGATAAGTGCTTGGGTCATCGGTTCTTTTGTGGTGGCTGTAGCATGGGCTATGGGAGCTGAGCCAAGGCCGGCTTCATTGGAGAATACGCCACGGGCAACACCCTTGCTTATTACTATCCAAATTGTGGCACCAAATGCTGCTGATGGAGTAAATGCCTGCTCAATAATCATTGTAAAAATATGAGGAATTTGATCGATTTTTAATATTATGACTATTAAAGCTGTGAAAACATAAAAAACTGCCATGAAGGGGACAACTTTACCGGCTACAGCACCAATGCGCTTAACGCCGCCCAAAAGCACGGAACCCACCAGTATGGTCAAAACAACAGCAGTAATCCATGTGTCAACTTTAAAAGTATCTTGAATTGCATCGGAAATGGAATTTGTTTGCGTCAGATTTCCGATACCAAAGCCTGCAATGGCACCAAAAATAGCAAAGGCCGTTCCCATCCATGCCCATTTTGGGCCAAGACCGTTTTTAATGTAATACATGGGGCCGCCCACAACGTTTCCTTCAGGAGTGGTTTCACGGTAGCGCATGGCCAGAAGAACTTCGCTAAATTTGGTTGCCATACCCACCAAGGCAGTGCACCACATCCAGAAAAGTGCGCCCGGTCCGCCTGCATAAAGTGCACCGGCAACCCCAACAATATTTCCTGTGCCTACAGTGGCAGAAAGTGCGGTCATCAAGGCGTTAAATGGTGAAAGTTCACCTTCTGCTCCGCTATCGCCTTTACGCTTCGTCCAAAGCATCTTAAAACCTAGCGGAATGCGCAAAATAGTGATAAAGCGTAAGGCAAATGTCAGAAAAAGACCTGTACCGAGTAAGAGCACAAGCATAATGGGACCCCATACTACACTATTAATGGGGTTCAAAATGTCCGTAATAAATTTAGTAAATGCTTCCATATCATCTCCTCTTGAAACCTTTAACTTGTTTTCACAGAATTGTGACGCAAAATTTATCCATAGCCTTTTTGAGTACAGTATACGAATGTTTCAAAAAAATAAAGTTTTTTATTGCAATAGTAAATAAATGCCATTTCTGCTAAATGTCTAATTTGTAAGACATTTAAAAAATACGCCTAAGTGTTTGTATATTTTAATATTGTGAAAAAAAGTATTAGCTTGCTTGCCCATCATGTGCAAGCAGCTTTTGAGCGAAGGGATGTTCACGAGGGAGGAGTTTACGTTCAAGACATGTTTTTGCGATATGCGTTCGGCATTCTTGGAATATGCGGCACTGATTAAATTGGTCTCGTGTTCCGCAAAGGTCAAAGAGTAGCTGCGCAACGCTTGACAGTTCGGGTAAATGTGCTTTTTCGGCTACGAGGTAAGCAAAATACAAACAGGAAAGTCTACGAGAAACTCTCTTCATAAGCCACTGAAAATAAGTTATATATTCCTTCCGGTTCTGCATGGAGTGCGTGAGGATAAACAACCAATTTTCAAAGCGAGCTTGAATGCTGTCCATGGCCGGCAAGTCTTCATCCAAGGCAATGCATTGCTTGAGATTTTGCACCGTTCGTTCCTGTGTGTCTTCCGAATGGGATGTGCTAAGTTCAGTATTTTCCAATGTTATGCACGGTTTCACAGTCCTTGCAGGTGAAGCTTCAAGCTTCTCCAATCGGCGATGAAATTCACATTTAGCTTTTTCATAAAGTTCAATATCATCGGCATGTTTTTCAAAAAAAGCCTCCTTTATTTCCGGTGCTATGTGCCAAGGTTGCTTTTGAGAAACGTTTTTCGCAATAGTTTCCAGCTGACAAGCTTGCGGAATGATTTCACCAAGCAAAGTCATGGAATCGGAAAAATTTTCTTGCAAACCAAAAAAAGCGTACTTGTGCAGGAGGTTTTCCTCGGCAAGAGCTTTGTCGCCATTTCCTAAATATTGGATAATGATATTAGGCTGTTGAGCAAGCAACAACTTTTCGGGTGCTTGTTTGTAATGAGCATCAAGAGGCAAGAGCCAAGAGAAAAACCGGATAAGCGACTTGGCCAGTTCCCATGGGTGGCGTAAAAATGTTATGTAATAATAGTATCTTCCCGGTGTAAACCATGTGTGTAGGCCACTTACCCCATGACCATGATAAAAATCACAGTCAAGGGGGGTGAAACGTGGGTCGAAAATATTTTGATGAATGTCAACAGCATAGGGAAAAACAGTGCGAAGCATGGCAGATAGGCTTAAGCCGCCGCACTTGGGTATGTGATTGTAGATAAGTGCCACATTACTTTGCTCTTGCGCATAAAGCTTCGCAAGTTGATCCCGAGAGGCGTAGGTTATTTGTTGTGCCATTACTGCGCTCTGCTTACATAATACAACATTGCCAGGAACATATGCTCATGTAGCTGCGCACGGCGTGCATGGGCTTCATCTAAGCTCGCATCTTCTTGCACATTGCAATAAAGCAGCGGTGCATCCTTTGTGGCATAGGCAGCATGTTTTTCGTCAAGGACGAGCCCGTGCTCCCAATTAAAATCTTCTTCAATACCAGCGTTGAAAGGCGTAAGTTTTTTCTCTTTCGGTGTATGTTCTGAGGACGCGTTTGCAAGTTTTTCCAATTCTCTATCCATATATATGATGTGGGCATCATCAAGGGCGAGGCGTGGTTCTCGTGTCATAAAGATCTTTGCACCGCCTTTTAGGGCAAGGTCTGTGCTGATGTATTCCGGGTCTCCGGAAGGCGGTATGCCCATGAAAAGCTCAAAAGGTGCGTAAATACAGGCACTCATCAATGATTGTGCCAACGGACTTACTTGCCCAAGCCAGCAAATGCGAAAGGTGTCAAGGGGTAAGGATAAACGCTCGCAACGCTCAAGCAAGAAAGCCACTTCAGCCATGGCCTGAAAATGTGCCGCACGCTCACTTACGACGTTAAGCCACGTGGCCTCACCGCCTTCAGAGGCATTTTGGGTTAGAATATACATTTGGACTTCGCTAAATCCACAAGCAATGTGCAGCGTACCAGCTGGAATTGTTAATTGTTCAAGCTTTTCAGTATCCATTTGACTACAGTCGTGCGTGACAGTTTGTATTTTACATTTTTGCAAATATTGCAAAACAGTGGGGGTTTCATGGGGATTTTTATCGCCAATCCACACATGTACGGTGCTGTTTTCCAAGGCGTCGTGCCAAGTTTTCAAGAGGTCTTGGGTCGTGTTTTCGCTTGTGTCTTGAGCGTTTATGCTGATAACATCTCGAATAATTTGCCAAAATGCATTTTGTCCGAAGTCGTGCAAGCGTAAAAAGTGTTTGTGCATATTGTGTCCTTTAAGTTGATGTATTTTCCCAAGGTTATACTAAAATTTTGCCAAGCGCAAGGTATGGTTTTTTTGCCATACTTGTATTAATTTATGTACGCTTGTGTTTATACAAATTTTCATAGAGGCTAAAAATATCGAAATTCTGAACATTAATATACTTGACAGATAATATATTAAACATATTGTATACGGAATGAACAGAACTCTGACGTTAAAGATTAAAATTACTCAGAGGGTAATGATTACGAAGTTTTAGGTTTTCAAAAATACACGGTGTTAAGAGCGTGCTTTAGTTTTTCAACCTTTAACATGCGGAGAAAATCATATGCATGTAGCAGCCTCGCCTCAAGAAATTACCCCTATCAGTGTTGGAAATCCCTTACCGAATGCTTCCTTGCAGACCATGGAAGGTAAACAAACTTCTGTGCTCGATGTGTTGCAAAAAAAGGCCGGCATACTTATATTTTATCGTGGCTCGTGGTGACGCTATTGTCTCACGCAGTTGGCGGGAATAAACAGTATTTACGAAACCCTACAAGATCGTGGTTATGAAGTTGTAGGCATTTGTCCGGATTTGCCCTTAGGTCTTCAAGAGGTGCACAGCGGTAAAAAACTTAAATATCCACTGCTTTCCGATAGCTCCATGGAGCTTGCCACAGCACTTGGCATTGCGTTTCATGTGGATGACGAAACGGTTGCCATGTATTTGGAAAAATTCAAAATTGACCTTGAAAAAGCCAGCGGTCAAACGCATCATAATCTTCCCGTGCCGGCAGTTATTATAGTTGATGCTGAGGGAAAATTGCAATATGTATACACAAATCCTGATTATACCACTCGGTTAAAAAATGACGAACTTTTAGAGGTTGCCAAATAAAATTCATGGTTTCGTTTTTTACTTTGATATGGTAAAAGAAAATTTTCACGAGATAATATGTTTTCTTAATAATATGTAGTAATTAAGGAAATCAAATATACTTGAAGTTTATTTGTCTTTGTGCTATGAAAGTCTCAAATGTAGTGCGACCGTAAGAAAATCCTTTTGGGTTTTGTTTGGTTGCTAGGATCGGTAGTTGTCAATTAACTTAGTAACGTAACGTTTAATCTGGAGAATTTTGTATGAAGCGTTTTAGTCTTTTAGTGTTGGCACTGGCATTGGTCGTGCTTGGTCCCATGTCACATGCTTTTGCAGCACAAGTGTTCAAAGTAGCCACGGGAGACCCTGAAAACTCTGAACAGGGCGTTGCCGCCAAGTCTTTTAAAAAATATGTGGAAGAAAAAACAAATGGTAAGTATGACGTGCAATTGTTTTTCTCCGGAACCCTTGGTGACGAAACTGAAACAATCCACAATGTTCGTGCCGGCACCTTAGATGCATCTGTAGTTGGCATCGCCAACCTTGTTCCTTTTGCCAAAGGACTTGGAATCCTTACTTTACCTTATCTTTTTGATAGCTTAGATGACGTTGTTTCTGCAACCGGCTCTAAGGGGTCTGAGTATATGAATAGCTTGGCTGTGAAAGCCGGTTTCCGTGTTCTCACTTGGACATATACGGATTTCCGTTTTATTTCTAACTCCAAAAAACCCATCCTTACCATGGAAGACATGAAGGGTTTGAAATTCCGTGTTCCACAAAGTGCTGTATTATTAGCTTCTTATAAAGCTTTTGGCGGAAGCCCTGTGCCCATTTCTTGGTCTGAAACCTTTACATCTTTACAACAAGGTGTTGTTGATGGGCAATGTTACGGACATATCGGCTTTTTGGTGAATAAATTTAATGAAGCCAATCAAAAGTTCATCTCCGAAGTGCATTATACTTATCAATTACAGCCACTTATCATTTCCGAAGTTGTTTTCGAGAAGCTTTCTCCTGAAGATCAAAAAATCATGGTCGATGCCGGAAAATATGCTCAAGAAGAAGTGCTTAAGTACTTGAAAGCCGAAACTGAAAAAGCTAAGGCTCAGCTCGTAAAATTAGGTATCAAAATCGATCAACTTGAAGATGAAGACAAGTGGAAAAAAGTTGCTTTGGAAAAAGTATGGCCTGAAATGGCAGACTTTGTGGGTGGTAGAAAAGCCATCAATGCATACTTAAAAGCCATTGGCAAGCCTGAGTGGAAGTAATATAAATAAGTCCTTGGTGTAAAGTATTATACTAAGGGGTTTGTTATCATTAAAATTGGCACAAATTCATTTGCTGTAAGGCATTTGAGTTTGTGCCTTAATTTTTATAAGTACTTGTAAAGATTGTTTTATCCGTCCATTCAACTCGAAAGTGCAACAAGTTAATGCTGAAAACTCTGCGCAATTCCTGAAATTGACAAAATACATGGATTGCTTCGCTGCGCTCGCAATGACTTTCGTTATAAAATCAAGTCAATTGCGAGGAGCGAAGCTTTGATGCAATCCATGCCTTTTTGAATTGTGCAGAGCTCTTACTTTTATAATTCAGGATATACCCACTTGGGCAAAGCTTTTTCCAGCACAGAACCAACCGAAATGATTAATTCTTCTTCAAAGGCGTTTCCAAGGATTTGTAGACCCACGGGCATTTTGCTGTCTTTTCCGTGCCCCACGGGTAAGCTTAATCCCGGTAGCCCGGCAAGGTTTAGGGATAATGTGTAAATATCCATGAGGTACATTTGCAAAGGATCAGCATTCATTTCACCTAATGCCCATGCAGTTACCGGCGAAGTGGGGCCGCAAATGACATCGCAAGCTTCAAATGCTTTAAGATAATCGGAGCGAATTACTTGCCGTACTTGGGCAGCTTTGCGAAAATAAGCATCGTAATATCCGGAAGAAAGTACGTAGGTTCCAAGCATGATACGCCTTTGCGCTTCTTTACCAAAACCTTCTGAGCGGGAGTTTATATATAGCGAGGCTAAGTCTTGGCAATCATTGGAACGAAAGCCGTAACGTACACCGTCAAAGCGTGCAAGGTTTGAGCTGGCCTCTGCCATGGCTACAATATAATAGCTGGCAATGGATGCATTGGTATGCGGTAGGCTCACTTCCACGATTTCTGCGCCCAAATTCTTTAGGGTATCAATGGCTTGCATACAAGCATCCCCAACTTCGGTGCTCAATCCGTCCGTGAAAAATTCCTTGGGCACACCGACTCTTACGCTTTTTAAGTCTTGGCGAGCATGGACAGCGCTACTAAAAGCTGTTTTAGCCAATGGGAGGGGGGTTGAGGTGCTGTCTCGTTCATCATATCCTGCTATATTTTCAAGGACTAATGCGCAATCTTCCACGCTTCGTGCCATGGGGCCCACTTGGTCAAGGGACGAACCATAGGCGATGACGCCGTAACGTGAAACCCGTCCATATGTCGGTTTTATCCCCACACAGCCGCAAAGCGCAGCCGGTTGGCGAATGGAGCCGCCCGTGTCGGTACCAAGGGAGGCAAAACACTGCCCGGCCGTAACCGAGGCAGCAGAACCGCCGCTGGATCCGCCCGGTACACGTTTCACATCGCACGGATTATGCGTTGTTTGGAAGGCTGAATTTTCCGTGGTGGAGCCCATGGCAAATTCATCCATATTGTTCTTGGCAAGGATAATGGCGCCGGCATCACGGAGTTTTTTCACAGCAGTGGCATCGTAGAAAGGAACAAAATTATGCAGGATTTTTGAGCCGGCGGTGGTTGTAAGTCCCTTGGTACAAAGGGCATCCTTAATTGTCATGGGTACGCCCCACAGCGGCTTTTGTTCATCAAAGCCTGCACTGTCAAGGCGTGTGGCTTCGTCCATGGCGGCTTGGATATCCTTGGTCAAGAGGGCTTGTATGTGCGGTTCAGTCTGTTCAATGCGAGCGATACAGGCTTTTACGGCATCGCTTGCGCTTAGGCTGCCATTTTTGAAGGATTCACGCAGCTGAGTGATGTTCATAGAGTGGATATTCATTTTTCTCCAGAATAATCAATTTATTACTGTTAAATATTGCCGGTAAAATTTTAGAACTATACAATACGAGGTACGACAAAATATTGCTCATTGTCGCTGGGCGCATTTTGCAAAACTTCTTGTCGAGAGCATCTTACATGCACTTCGTCTGCACGCAAGGGGGCATTATGCATGGAAGGACTGTACAGGGGGGGGATATTTTCGGTATCAACTTCTGAAAGGATTTCCATGTAGTTTATGATATCCGCAAATTGTTTAGCAAAAAGTTCTTGGGTTTGAGCGTCAAGGCTAAGGCGTGCAAGCTTTGCCATACCTTGAACATCATCAATGGAAATGGGCATGATTTTCCTCGATCTTAATAAGTTGAAAGTGTTTGTTTTTTGTTGCTTTTAAGAGCCGGCAAATCTGATGGTGCAGTATTTTGCTGCTGATTTATCGGAGCCGGCGCAGGCTTGACTTGGATGCTTTTTACCGCCGTGTTTTGGGGGGTGGGTACAGGTCTTGACACAACCTGATTTTTCGGAGCAGTATTTTCCACAATAGGTCTTGCAACTACAGGCTGATACCGAGGTTGGTCGTGCATTGCCACGTCAATTTTGTCCTCATTGGGAACGGTTGTACCCCTTGCACTTGGTGAACTTGCTTGCCCATGACTAACTTCTTGTGGCATGTATTCAGTTTCGCTGCGCATAGTTGCTGTTGTTAAACACGCACTTAAAAGTAGCGTGCTTGTAAGTGCCGGAAAAACAAACAAAAAGTTGAGTGCTCGTTTAGAAAAGAAATTTACCATAATAACTACCTTATCTCTTAATATATGCTGACTTGTAGAATATTTTGTCATGATTGGCAAGTGTTGTTTGAAGCGGTGGATAAGGCAATAGCCACACGTCATTGTAATTTTGTAAAAATTTTCTTGGGGGAGGGACCTTTTTGGAAAAAGGTCTTCTCCCCCAAACCCCCTCCCCCAAAAACTTTTCACACGCACCACAATTTACTTTGTAAATTGTAGTGCTATAGGAATATTTTATACAAAGTTACATATAAAACCCCGATGAAGCTTTTTTTCGAAGAAAAAAAACGGAAAGCGCGTTTTGAGGGGGGTGTGGGGGGAATTTTTTGGCGCAAGCAAAAGTTCCCCCCACAAAAAAAATCGCAAATTAGAATGCTATGGCAATAACTTTCCCTAAGTTTTTAGTCTGTAGATTTGAGCATAAATTTTTCCATGAGCGCACTTTGTGTTTTGGCGGAGAAGAGATTTTGGGCTTTGTGTTGTGCAGCTTTGCCCAAGCTGTGAGCAAGGTCAGGGTAGAGCGCAAGTCTTTCGATGCAGTCGGCAAGTTCTTGAACATTTTTTTGCGCAAAAAACAAAGCTGTCTTTTCATGTTCCAATACTTCTTGTATTTCGTCCGTGGCACTGCTTACGATGGGCAATCCGAAGAGCATGGCTTCTGTAAGGCTTGTGGGGATGCCGTCGTGCTCGCCATTGTCCAAGCAGGTACTGTTTGCAATAAAAATATGCGAGTTGCGGAAAAGTTCCGGCATATGTTCGTTGGGCACACGCCCCTTATAGTCAATGTGTTTTCGCAGTCCCATAAAAAACGTGCGCAGCCATAAAAAGCGTGTGGAGCTTCCCTTGCCTGCAATGGTTAGCTTGAAAGGAATACCATTTTTTTTAAGTATTTTACAGGCTTTAAGCACATACTTTAACCCCTTGTGCGCGCTCATTTGCCCTGACATCAACAGATGTATTATGCCGTGGCGTTGTTTTGGGGGATTATCCAGTTCTTCTTTAAATGGTGCAATGGAGGGGATGTCGTAGGCGCAAAATACCTTGTCTTGTTTAAAATCGGCATCGAGAGCAAGGCAAGCTGCTGTGAGAGTATTCTTGGTTTTTTCGCAATCACAGCGTATAAAATCGGCATGTAGGGCTTTTTTTGCCACAAATGATAAATGTTTTAGCTTGCGAGTATGCAAGGTAAAGGAAAAGGGAATGTTTAATATTCGTGCGGCAACAAGAGCAACCGTTGCAGTATTGTGCGCATCTATGGCGTGCAGATGTTCTATTTCGTGCTTGGCTCCCCAAGTAGCAATGCAAAGTCCCTTGGTGAAATTCCAATAATTTCGCAAGCGTCTACATGGTAAAATGCGCTCCACAAGGGGGATTTGCTTCCAACAGCTTTGAACCGAGCCTGCTTGTGGATACAATGAAAGCCATAATTTAAATGCGTAAAATAACAATTTCAGCCGGTTTTGTTTTTTTGTTGATACCGGTAATGTATAATCCCCGTCCACGATGGAGGAAAGCTTAGACTTATCGAGCGAATAAATGCGTGCCAAAAGTTGAGCTTCTTGTAAATTAAATACGCTTTGTACTTGCGCTGTGCCGTAAAGCGTTGGAAAGTCATCCACAACGCAAGCACCGTTGATTCGCCGTGCTCTTGCGCTTAAAAGAGCACTGTTTTTGCCGCTTGGCTTGGGCACGATATTTTTTTTCTGGCAAACTAAAATGCCGTCCTCAAGGGTGTAAACTGTATCGCAGTAATCGGCAACGCCCGGGTCATGGGTTACAATAACCATGGCAATGCCACCGTCGTGGGCTAAGGCGCAAAAATTTTCCATAACCACTTTTGAGGTGCGTGAGTCCAGTGCTCCCGTGGGTTCGTCGGCAAGTAAGACACGAGGATTATTCACCATAGCCCTAGCTATAGCCACTCTTTGCTGTTCGCCGCCGGACAAGCGATTGCTGCGGTAGCTTATGCGGTGCGAAAGGCGTACAAGTTCAAGGGCTCGAACCACTCTTTCCCAGCGTTCTTCCGGCGGAATTTTTTCATAAATAAGAGGAAATTCCACATTCTCAAAGACTGTTGAGTAGTCAAAAAGATTGCTGCTTTGCATAACAAAGCCCATGTTTCCACGGCGAAAACCGGCGGTTTCTTCATTATTAAACGTAAGAACATCGGTATCAAGGATGTGAAGACTGCCGCTGTCCGGTGCGTGCAACATGCCAAGGACATGCAACATTGTGGATTTTCCGCAACCAGACGGCCCCATAATGGCCACCATTTCACCACGCAAAACCGAAATATTGACCCCCCTAAGCACAGGCGGAAAACCGGGGTAACATTTATAAAGATTTTCCGCATGAATTACGGGCAGATTTGGGTTGACAATAAGGCTAGCACTCATAAATATGTTCTCTTTATTCAAAGCGTAAGGCGGTGACGACATCCATGCGGCTGGCTTGAATGGCAGGCAAAAGTCCTCCGCCAACACCGATAATGGCAGAAAAAGCAATGCTTCCTGCGCTACTTAAAGCAAGTAATGAGTAAGATGTATTGCTGCCAAGGGCGTAACTCCCGCCTTCAACGGCAATAATGCCCAAAACAATGCCCAAGGCTCCTCCGGCAACGGATTTGCAAAGTGCCTCTGCCAAAAATTGCAAAAGTATATCTTTATCGGAGCCCCCCATGGCTTTTTTTAGCCCTACTTCACGAGTTCTTGCTCGCACCGCAGCAAACGTACCATACCAGATGCCAAATCCGCCAAGCATAAGCGATGTGGCAATGCCAAGCCAGAGCAATGCTTCCACAAAGGTGAAGGTGTTTTGAATTCTTTCCAGTTGCTCATCACGGGTTTTTATAACAAAATTCGGAGTATTTTGATGTTCTGCTATGACTTTCGGCAGAGCTTTAACGGTATTTTCCACATCCTCCCAACCGGAGGCACGTACATGTATGCGGTCAACCATGCCGCCGGCCCATTTGCGATCTACCATGGTGGTATAGGGCATAAAGCCGCTGCGTACAAGTCCGCCGATCATAATACCGCCTACGACTCCAACTACTTCAAAAAGATCATTTTTCACGCTGATGATTTTGCCCAGAGCAGCCTTGGGGGAGCCATAAAGGTCTGTGGCCAGTTGCCAGCCAATCACACAGACACGATTGTGTGTTTTAATGTCTTCTGCCGTGAGTAATCTGCCGGCCACTGCGCTGACAGCGTATGTGTACCAATAATTTTCATCAACGCCAAAAAAGCCGGAGTTGATGGTTTCATCGCCTTTGCGTACCGAAAAAGGTTCTGAACCATGTAGATTTGCACTCACCCGAGACACACCCGGCAGTTTACGTATGGCTTCAATGGTTGCAGGTGAAAATTCTTGTTCGGGTTCACCCACTTGAATGTTTTCATTCAAAATAACCTGTATAATATTTACTCCTCCAAGCAGTACCATATCTTGCCCAATGGTTTGGCGGATTTCTCGCCCAAGAACGGCAAGAGTAATGAAAGCCATGATACCAAGAGCTATGGAAAATATAACACCATAACTGCGTTGCCGCATAACTTGTCGTAAACTGACTCGGAAAAGATCGGATGTAGAAATCATCAAAATACCATATTATAATTTTTGAATGTGGCGCACTTTTCCACCCTTTTCAACATTATAACGAATGCCGTGCCAATCGATACTCCATTTTGTGATGGTACCGAGGAAGAGTAAGAGAAAAACACCGGAGCCTGCAAAAAATGCCTTCAGCCATGCCAGCAGCGGAGCGGTAGGTGTTATGAGTTCACGCCATCCAAGCACAATGAGGGAGAGGATGACCATGTGTGCCATGCCGAAAAAGCTGTAATGCCCCATGCTTACGGAGAAGAGGTTAAGCGCACCTCCAACAATAAACAAGCATGAAACCACAACCGGCAATACGATGAGGAATGCAAAAAAACCAAGCAAGTACCAATGCGTCTTCATGCAAAATTTAAGGAAGAGGATTTGCCTTTGTAGCCAAGCCTTTAATGTGTCGAATTTATGGTTTTTCACTTCAGTTTCTAAAATGGCATAGGGACAGAGTCGAACCTGTAATCGCCTTTCCATGAGCATGGAAGCAAGCGAACAATCGTCCACAACATTTTTTTCCCAAAAAGAAGCAATATCATGTTCCTCAAAAAGCTTTCGAGCTATGGCCATAGCGCCGCCCCATGGTTGGGTAAACATGGCTACTGCTTGCAAAAAACGCAATGTTAACACGCTCATTTGATAGGCAAGAGTCACCGTGCTTGTGTCCTTGGCTATAACATTGTGATAACCGGTGGTAAATCCCGCATCGTTATTGATGATTGGCCAAACAAGTTCACGTACAAAGTTTGGTTTAGCGTTGTGCGTGCTGTCGCAAAATACATATATTTCGACATGAGGCTCATATTCTTTTATATATTCAATAGCTTGTAGAGTGTTGTGATTTTTTTGTCCACACTGAGTGGTCATGCCGGCCTCCACACAAACAAGCTGAGGAAATTCTTCTTGCAAGGAAAGTGCCAGTGCATGAGCAGGGTCGTCTTCGCTTGAGGTGACAATGATGGGTAAAATGTTCGGATAATCTTGCAAGAGTAGGGAGCGCAGAGCCACGGGCATGGCCGCACTATCCCCAGCTGCCGGAATGATCATTGCAACTGTCGGAGCTGTATTTTGCAATATATTCGGAGCCTTACCTGCGATTTTTTGCAGGATGATATTACGAGAACCTCGCCACATTCCCCACAGCAATAGGCATTGTATGCAGGCAGCTAGTAACCAAATAAGCATGTGTTTTCCCCTTTATATGGAGAGAGGTTGACATCTTGGGCCAAGGGGGGCATTCAATGTCCGTTTGCCTTTAAGGTTTACGGTATAGCCGTTTTTTGTTTTGACTTTACCGCTCACCACGCTGTCGCTTTCAAACTTTCCTTTAAAAGAATGTCCGGAGTGATGGCGCAAGTTAAATTCGTTGTTGGAGTTTTTGGAACCGGAATATGTGTATGTGCTTATTTTTCCTTCCTTTAAGCGTAAAAATAATACTCCTCGCACATCACCTTTATTGTCGATGCACACACCTGCCTTAAAAGTAGAGGAATACATGCGTCCCGACCAAAGTTCTTTTTGCACGTCAGGTTCAATTTCAGCGCTTAATGACGGGAGGGCATATCCCAACACAAAGAGCAAAGTACCCACAAATACCGTGTATTTTGCTGTATAATTCATGCTAGTTCCTTTATATTTAATGAAAATTATGCTTGGCAGCATTGCAAAACAACTTTAAGCGTAATTTTTGCAATACCTTAAGATGTTTTGTTGCTTAAGCATTCGCTCATATTAATATTTTTTCGGCTAAAAACTTGTAGAAAATGCTTACATTGGATTTGTTCCGGTCTGATAATAAATATAATCCTTAAAAATGGCTTGTCACGCCTTGACAAGGGCATATCTGAAAAAAAATTTTGTTGAGGGAAAAAATCAAATTTTTACGGCCTGTTCAAAAATGGCTTGTCATTTATTACAAAGTACGCAGCGTAGCTGCCCTTTCTTCGGCGGCCAAAGCTTCATCATCACGTCCCAGTAGGCGCAAACTTTTTGCCAAGATTTGCCAAGCCGGAACATACTTCGGGCGTAAATTAACGCTTTTTCTTGCCAACATTTCGGACATGGCCGGATCTTCGCCGGCTGTAAGGTAGATTTTTGCAAGCATATTGAGTGCCAAGGCATCTTGTGGATTGACAAGTAAGGTTTCGTGTAAAAGTTCACGAGCTTCTGTATCGTTCTCTTGTTTGAGTGCAATGCCGGCAAGATACCTAAAAGCAACGCCGGTTTTTGGGTCTTCGCCATTTCTTTCAAGTTCCACGGCAAGATTATAATATTTGCGTGCCACGGTAAATTTCTCGTCGTGTTCTGCCATTTTTCCAAGGCGAATGTGGGCAAAGTAATGTGTGTTATCTTCTTTAATACATTCCTTAAAATATTTTTCGGCCGCACGCATCTCATTTAAGTTTTGGCATACGGTTCCAAGGTTGTATAAACTGGCTGCTATTTCGTTTTCTAGAGAAAATGTCATATGCTTCAGGAAGTTATTCACAGTCATTTTTGTGCGACTTTCTTTTGTGTCTGCGTCAAAGGCCGGCTGTGAGGATTTGTGAGTGAGACGCAGTTTTTTCCATAACTTCAGTGCTTCTTTAAAGTATTGTTGTGCCTCACTGTGGCGGGCGAGGGCGGCCATGCACACCCCAAGCGAATTATAAGCCATAGCATTTTGGGAGTCGGCTAAAATCGCCAATTTGTATTCTTCCACCGCACCAAAAACATCACCTTGGCTATAACGTGCATCGGCGCTGATATTAAGCGCAAGTGTCCCCATACTACCCACCTGAGGAACGTCAAGTAATAAGGCTAAATTCAAAGCTTTTTGGCAATGCTCCACCATGTCGCTTTTTTGCGCTTGTAAAAATGGGTAGGCGGCAAGTCCCGCAGTTAAGGTCAACCCTTCTTCGCCGGCACGCAGCACCAGCTTTTCGTAAAGTTCTTCTATGTGTTCCACATCGCTTTGCGAATGAAAGAACATGAGGCTTGTTTCGCCGTATCTGCCTATGAGCGAAGCTTCGGGGGGGAGGGTGTCGCTTGCCGGATTTTCGGAGTGCAACGCAGAAAAAATGTCTTGATACATGCTGAGCACCTGCTCAAGTTCAGAATTTCTTTGTGGAAATTCTTTATAGTCTTGAGGATGTAAGCGTACCAAGGCCAGAGCAAAACGGCTTTGCTTGTCGGCAAGTTTTGTGACTTCCAGTAAAAAATCAGTGTGTGCAAGCAAATTTTTATTCAAAGCTATATCTTCGGTAGCCAGCGAGTTCACATCCGAAGTTTGCGCATTCGGCATTTCCTGAGCGGCAGATTTTTGTGTGTCTTTGTGCACAATCAAGCGCACGTTGTCACCTCTCGTAAAGCCAAAGGCCGGGTCGTTGAGTTGCAAAACTTCTGCCACCGACTGCATATCATGGGCTTGCATGAGCACAATTTCACCCTTGTAGTGCCATGCATCGTCTTTTTGTCCCCATACCGAATAGTGCTGCCCCTCTTGCGCTCCGCCATAGCGACCCACATTGAGGAGCAATTGCCCAAGTGGATTAATTTCATGCACAATGCCGCCTTGTGTGAGCACTTGCGCATACGATAGATAACGATTTTGAGGTGCAATGCGTTGTGATTTTGGCAAGAGTACATTGCGTTCGAGGGTTAAGCGTGCAGCATAGCGAGCCTTTTGCAGTATATGGTGAGCTTGTTCATTCATATCAAGTCCTACACCTGACACGTCCATATCCTGTGGGTACAAGGCAAACCCGGCTAAAGTAGGTATGCGCACGTTACGTTTGCTCGCACCGTGCGTCAGCGTGAGCGCATCGGTTTGTTCCAAAATATTTTCAATGATTTTTATGCAGGAAGCGCGAGTTGCGGCGTGTAGAAGCAGCGTACATTCATTTTCACCGCTGCGTGCGGCCAAAACATCGGGCGGCAGGTGCTCTTTTAAGGCTTTTGTCCATGTATGCAGTGCCTTGTGTGCAAATGTATAACCAAATTCTGTGGATAAGGTGTCAAGAGCCGGACTGCGCAAAACCACCAATCCCATGCAGGCATTGTGTAAATAGCTTTCTTGTTCAGTCTTAACGGCATTGTTCATGTGCGAACGCACAAGATCGACATTGTCTTGCATACGCTCCAAAAGGCGTGGCATCCTTGCCAGTCCCGTGAGTTCATCAACTCGACTTTTTTTGATGCTCAAAAGATAGTCAAGACATAGTCCGGTGAGTGCTTCCAGATTGGGGAGAAGGCGTTTAATCTTTCGTCCGTCAACGCCACGAGCCATAAAAACGCCAAGGCACGTTTCGTTATGTGTGAGGGGCAGATGCAGCGCACGCTCTTGTGCGTACCAAGCCGGTGCGTCAATGATGGCATCCGGTCTTGGGAAATATAGGCTGTGGCTGGAAAATGGAAAAAAATCACGTAAGGCATTTACCAAGAAGCCTTCAAGTTCCATAAGGTCGGCACGTTGTAATGATACTGTGTAAAAGTCTTTCATGGAAGGAGGATAGCCTTTTTAGTGTGAAAAGTCTAGGAAAACACTGATTAATTATTTTCTTGATGGGGAAAGGGGAACTTTTGCCAGAGTCCAAAAGCTTCCCCTTCTCCCCTTAAACTCCCCCTATCCCCTCAAAGCCCTTTTATTATTGAAGGTTTTAGTGAACTACAGATTGCACTTCTTAAAAGATTAGGATAAAAATTCATGTTTCAACGCCAATTCAATAGATTTGCATGTACAAAATTATATTTAATCAGCGTTTCCTTAATATTTTTTAATTTCTGTAGATTATGTCTATTTTTCCGAAGTGGGTGTGATGTGGGGGTATGGTGTATGCTCGGAGGCTTATTTATTCTTCAATGAACAATCTTATTACAAGACCTTTGCATAATTAGCCGGAGCTGAAAAAATAAGGGCTTACGCATAACGTAAACCCTTATTTTCCCTGGTGGGCCCACGAGGATTTGAACCTCGGACCAACCGGTTATGAGCCGGGGGCTCTGCCAGACTGAGCTATAGGCCCGCCAAGAAGAAAATCTTTAACCCATGTCGATTTGATTGTCAAGTTTTTCATATATAAAAATCGAGATGCCGTAAAAAATTATTTTGATACGATTTTCAGCGTAATTATCAACAAAAAAAGAGCTGTGCATAATTCAAAAAGAAATGGATTGATTCGTCGCTTCGCTCCTCGCAATGACTTGATTTTGTAACGAAAGTTATTGCGGACGCAGTGAAACAATCTATGTCTTTTATCAGTTCTAGAAATTATGCAGAGGACTCAAAAATCATAGGAAACACTGATTGAATATAATAGTCGTCACTGAAAAAGAGATTAATTATTTGAAATGAAAGTAATTTTTAGGGAAACACTGATTAATTATTTTTTTGAGGGGGGAAGGGGAAGCTTTTGGGCTTTGGCAAAAGTTCTCCTTCCACCCTCAGGAGAATAGTTAATCAGCGTTTTCCATATTATTTTTTTTGACTTTCTTGTAATTGCTGAATAAGTTCATTTAAAGTTTGAGCTTGTCTTGCAAGGTCATCCACCGCATGGGCTGACTCAGACATGGCTATCACCGTTTCAACAGAAATTACTCGCACATGCTCGAGGGTGTGATTAACGGCCTCACTTGTTGCGGATTGTTCTTCGGAGGCAGAGGCAATACTTTGAATGCGGTCAGCCGTCTGCTGCACGATTCCCACAATACCCTCAAGCTTTGAGCCGGCTTCAACGGCCATTTGCGCCGCAGCTCGCACAGCCTGCACCGCACGCTCAACACTGCCAATACTCTGCGCAGTTCCGCCTTGAATTCCGGTAATAACTTTATTCACCTCACTGGTGGCTTGCATGGTTTTTTCTGCCAATTTGCGCACTTCATCGGCAACAACGGCAAAACCACGGCCTGCGTCACCGGCGCGCGCAGCTTCAATGGCGGCATTGAGTGCAAGTAAGTTTGTTTGATCCGCAATATCGGTAATAACTCGAATGATTGCACCAACGCCTTCTGTTTGCTTGCCAAGATTATCCATACCTTCTTTAACTGCTTGGGTGTAATTTTCCACATCGTGAAAACTTGCAACCATTTTCCTTACTACTTCCGCTCCCTCTTTGGCCTCTGACATGGCATCCGTAGCGGTAATTGCAGCATCAGAGGCACTGTGCGCCACGTTTACAACGGCATCATTCATCTGACTCATGGCCGTAGCTGCTTTTTCCATTTCTTCACTTTGGTTGGCGGCACCACGGTTTGATTGTTCAACCTTTACCGCAAGCTCGGTACTGGTACCGGAAACACGATCAGCCACTTCTTGAGCAGAGGCCGCAAGACTTACGAGGCGATTGTTGCTTTCTTCAAGTGCATCCTTATCCACAAGGTCAGAGATGTCAGCCCAAAGCGACAATGCACCCAGTGCGTTACCATCATCATCAAAAAATGGAGCTGCGACTGATTGGATGCGTGTATCCTTGCCCTTAAAGCTGATAAAGGAACGCTCAGTTTGTATGACACGCTTTTCGTGCAAGGCTTTGATCGAGGTGCTTTGGTGATTGGAATCACCATATACAAACTCAGAAACATTTACGCCAATATAATCTGCAACATTGCCATCTCGTCCCAAAATATCAAGTAAACCTTGGTTGGCAAAGACCACTTTTTTCTCTGGCGAGACCACAAAACACGGAACATTTATTCCTTTCAATACTCCCTGTGAATATGCGAGCTGGTCGTCAAGATGCTTCATCAGCGCCGTTAAATCCTTTGATAAAATACCAAGCTCATCCTTACGATTCATAACCAAAACAGTTTTTTTGCCAAGTAAATAATCTCTGGCATATTGGGTAATTGCGCCGATGGGCACAAGCACCGAGCTGAAAAAGGAAAAAGCAAACACCACGATAAACACCAGCACCGATACACAAATGGCAATGAGTAAATAGCGTACAAATTTCGTTTCCGCATTGGCGTGTTCAATCATTCGCTTGAGCCGTGTTGCAATCTTGAGCTGCATAGATTGAAAATGCTTTTGTAATATGGTTAATGTTGGCTGCGTTACGTCTTCATAAACCTCTTTAGCTGCGTATAACTGGTCATTTTTACGCAAATCCCCAATTTTTATTGCAGTTTCATGCAGTCTTCTATGTGGTTCGTCCATGGCATCAAGATCACGCTTAAGTTCCGGAAAAACCTCGGCAAGCTCTTGACGCCCGGCACTGTGGTACCACTTACCAAAGGCACAGTTTCTATGATCAGTGATAAGTTTCAGATCTTCCTTAGTCGTTTTTGCTAAATGAGAAACCAGCGCATTAACCCACTCAAGATGCTGGCGTTCACGTACCAGCAAGGTGCTTGCAAGTGAGGACGCTTCACGTCTTTCATAGGACGTTTGCTCAAGATTTGTAAAGGACGACAAAAATAAGACTACACACACACATCCACCAACTATAAGCAGACATGTAACCCATAAAAAACGCTTTTTAATACTGATGTCATTTAAAAATTTCATACCCACCTCAATTTCATTTAGTCTCCAGTTGTCTAATAATATACATTAAGACTAAGTGCAAGCACCAATTACAACGAGCCGCCTTGTGTGCCACGGCATTCTAATTTGCGATATTTTTTGTGGGGGGAACTTTTGCTTGCGCCA
>CAYJHK010000003.1:0-32098 GCA_964369515.1 uncultured Desulfovibrionaceae bacterium | reverse complement strand
TTCCTAAAATTGACAAAATACATGGATTGCTTCGCTGCGCTCGCAATGACTTTCGGTATAAAATCAAGTCATTGCGAGGAGCTTGCGACGAAGCAATCCATGCCTTTTTGAATTGTGCAGAGGTCTTAGTTTTGTGTGTAATTTACATTTAGAACGGCCAGAGATTATCCATAAAGCGTGTGAACCAGCCGGGTTTTTGTTTATCGGCGAGAACGCCCTTGCCGTAATACTGAATGTTGGCATCCGCCACTTGTGTGGACATTATGGTGTTATCGGCTTGAATATCTCTTGCACGAATGGTTCCTGAAAGCACCATATATTGCGTTTCTTCGTTGACACGGGTTTGGCGCACGCCCTCAATTTGCAAGATGCCGCCGGGCAAGACCTTGATAACACGGGAGGCTATAGACGAAGTCACCGTATTGCCACGAGAAGTTTGGCCTGTACCCGAAAATTCGCTGGCTGAATTACTTTGAAAGACAGACGTACCGGCACCGACGGGGATATTATTGTTTCCGGGCAATGGAATGGAGCTACGTCCAAATAGCGAAGGAATACCGTAATCATTGGTGTTTTCTTTATCCGCATCCGTATTGGCGGTATTGGTGGCCGCAGTATTTTCGATAATATTTACCACAACAATGTCACCCACACGCCGAGCACGGCTGTCAGAAAATAGCGGATCCATATCGCTTTGCGCAAAGAGTGAACCGGGATTGGCAGCACGTTCTTGCGGCGTAAAGCTATGCGAAGGGGCAGTGTTCATGGCCGGTGCAATCACGGTTGGTGCTTTTTGTGAACTCTGGCAAGCCATACTCAACATCGACATGCAAAGTGCAAGCAACATAAAGAGCTTTTGATAACGTTTCATTATTTTCCTCCAAGCGGTGACATTGTCATTTTTTTGAAATAAACTTTCTTATAAGCTACTGTTTAATCAGCCATTACCGTCTTACTATCACGAATAGTGGCATAAACTTGTTTCTTGCTGTGCAAATTGCGTACCGGAATAATCGTTCCTGGAGCACCGTCGGCAAGACATTCTGCCTTTACTTCGATGCGAATATTACCCTTGGCATAGATGAGATTGACGATGGAGCCTTTACGCACCATGGAAACACCCAATAAATCCGTGCTGTAAATGGTTTGCCCCATGCCGACACTGCGCACCATTTGCCATGGGCCGCCTTTTCCATCCCAAGGCATGGCTGTTAAATGTGCGGCATTAACACGCACAAAAGTTATGTCGTCCACATGCAATGCGTCGCCTTGATTGAGCGGGCGTGCTGCTGCCGGTACTTCCACCCATAAATTTAAAAATGCAGCTCCGGCGGCACGACGCACCACCCTACCGTCAGGTTCTTGGATAACAAAACGAAAAGTCACTCGCCCGGGAGCCACCCTACCCGGCTCCAGATTAACACGCTGCTGACCGTGCGCCAAGAAAATGTAAGGGGGCAGACGAAATTCCGTCCATTCGGCTGTACCCGGCATAGCGTTGGTTTGTGGGGTCAAAAAACCCACCACATATTTGCGTAAATCATGCTCGGTTAAGACCACGCCACCACGCTGAATGGCCAGCGATGCCGGCAAAACGCATTTGCTTGCCACGTCACCAAGGGTATCACGCAAGGCTCTGCCAAGACGAGCTTTGTTGATTTGCAATGGTTTCCCCGGTTCGGGGGGAGCAGGCCACAGCGGCTGATTTTTGATGGAGTCCCAAAGCCCAATGGGTATGGGGCCGTGGGGATCGGCGATGTCGGCAAGGGTGACCATTTCTCCGGCCACTGCGGCAGCGGTGCGAATTTGTAATCGCCAATCATGGGTGTTTTGCAACTGCAAAGTACCGCCGGCATATTCGCCTTCACCAAAATTACTGCGTGTGCGAGAGGCACCGGGGGTTTTGTAAGTATTATTCAGCGGCAATCCGGGTCTTGCATAATTCCATTGCTGAGCCGCATAGGCCGACTGCACCGAAACGTGTATACAAAAAAAATTGCTAAGTATTATAAGCAGAGAAAAAGCGTACACAAAAAGCATACGCATGTGAAGCGTGCGTAAAAAAGCGGCAAAGAAACCCACAAATAGAGTGCCTGAACAATACTTATGGATTGTATTTGCCGCAAACTTACACATACATTATCTCTTGAGCTGCACGGCAATGCCGAGCATACTGTCGGAAGTTTGAATGGCCTTGGAATTGACTTCGTAAGCACGTTGACCCACGATCATATTCACCATTTCGTCCACAACTTCCACGTTGGACATTTCCAAAAAGCCTTGGGCAAGCGTACCCACATTATCGGTGCCGGGCACACCTTCTTGCTCTTCGCCGGAAGCTTCCGTGGGCGTATACAAGTTACGTCCGCGGGCATCCAAACCGGCAGGATTGATGAAGGTATAGATGGGAATTTCCGCCGCCGCAATTTCAGCACCCGTAGAATCCAGAGCGGCAATATGCCCCTGCGGAGAGATGGAAATATTTTTTGTTTCGGCAGGTACGGTAAATTCCGGCTGCAAAACATAACCGTTGGCTGTCACCACTGTACCGTCTTGATTAAGCTTAAACGTGCCGGCTCGTGTATACATCATCTCGCCATTGACTTCCACTTGAAAAAAACCATCGCCTTCAATGGCCACATCCAAGGCATTGCCGGTATTTTGAAAATCCCCTTGCGAAAAGAATTTATGTACGGCAGTAGGTCTTGTACCCATACCAACTTGGATTCCCACGGGCAAACGATTGTCGCCCTCGGTGATGGAACCGGCAATCTTCATGGTTTGGTACATAAGATCCTCAAATTCCGCACGACTTTTCTTAAAGCCCGTAGTATTGACGTTGGCTAAGTTATTGGAAATAACGTCTATGTTTGTTTGCTGGGCTATCATACCTGTAGCACCTGTCCAAAGAGAACGCATCATAATGAAACTCCTTATGTGTTACTATCGAATTTTGCCAACTTTATCAATGGTTGCTTTGTCAAGAGTATCTGAGGCTTGCATAACTTTTTGATAAGCTTCGAATTGACGCTGCACTTCAATCATATTCACCATTTCAGTTACCACTTCCACATTGGCTGACTCCAAAAAGCCTTGCGAAACCCTCGTTCCGGTTGCTTGTACATCTATTTCTTCCACAGGAACATCCGGACGGGGCTTATAAAGATTTTGCCCTTCCTTTTCCAAAGCTTGTGGATTGGAAAGCCCCACAAAATTTATACTATTGATAAGCTCACCGTCGGCAAAAACTTGCCCATCAACGGCAATGTGCAGATTTCGTGTCCCCTCGGGAACAACTATATTACCGTCAGTGCCCTGCACCGCAAAACCTTGCGGCGTGACAATGGTACCGTCAGCACTTTGAACAAAATGCCCGTTTCGTGTATACCGCTCACCGCCGGGAGTGTTTACCTTAAAAAAGCCGTCGCCGGTAATGGCAACATCCAACGGATTACCCGTAAACTTCATGGCTCCTTGCTGAAAATCAATCTTACTCACGGCAATACGAGGCCGTGCCATATTCTGCGGCTCAGGGAAAAGCGGTTTTGAGCGCACAGTCATCAGCGGTTCACGAATTTCATCATGCGCATAGGATGCCATTGTGTCACGAAAAGCCAGTTTGTCCTGCTTATATCCGTTGGTATTCACATTCGCCAAATTATTGGCGATGAAATTCATACGGTGTTCTGTGGTTAAAGCACCAAAAAGTGCGCTAAACATCATTTGTTGCATGAAAAATTCCTCCTATCACACTTTTTTACCACAAGGTGCTTCCTTGGAGAAAAGTATGTTTCAAGCTATATGCACATAATATGCCAGTAAGCGGAGAAATGTTGTTCGGAGGTCTCAATTATCACGTGATTCTGAATGTATTAATAGTAATTATGAGCAGCAACTGCAACTGCTAACTTTTTACTTTTGTGCGCTTTTGGTGTCTTCATCTTTTTCCTGCTCGCGGCGTTAAAAAACATTTTGCAAACTCACGTACTTGAGTACGTTCAAGTTTACAAAATGTTTTTTGCCTTGCGAGCAGAAAAAATCTTACAAGCCCCTCAAAATCGCACAAAAACCAGCAATCCGTACCTTTTGAAAATCTGCTAACGCAGATTATCAAAAGCACGGCCTGCTGCAAAAAATCCATTTCTAGAATAAGCTATTGTAAAAATCAACTTTATAATTACTGAAAAACTCAAGTAGCCAAGAAATTTTTATGTGTTAATGAGAATTATTAACACATTCGGAATCACGTCTCTCAATTATGAAAACCGCTACAAGGGGTGTTGACTATTTTTCACAGTTCATGTATCTATGTTTTTGAAGCTGAGTGGCGCAAGCGTTGTGAACTCCGTCAGGTCCGAAAGGAAGCAGCGGCAGCAATGGCTACGGGTATTCAGCTTCGTTTTTTTTGTGCATTCAGCCTAAAGCATATACTTCAATAGCACCATTTTCTCCATATCCCCAAATATATTGATAATCTCCTCAAGTCAAAAGCCCGACAGAGTTAAGAAATTTGAACACCTCAAGCATATGTCCAATTGCTGACATGAATTGCTAATCACCTAACATCAAAAACTAAAATAATACTGGCAAGCCTTTTGCAATGGAAAAAACGAAATCAAGGAGGTAACCATGCTATTTTTGCTAGGTGATAATTCAAAGAAAAAGAAGAAGTTAGAAGCTCGTCCGACGAAGAATTCGGTCAATGCGCAAGCAAAGGAAATATTCCTTACCGGACGTTTCCCTGTGGTTACAACCCACTATGTGGAAGGGCGAAAAATTATTAAAGTGCTTGGACTTGTGTGTTGTCGTGGTTACGATTCTGAAGAAGCCTTTTTTGGCATGGCAAGCAGAGCCATAAATAAGGGAGCGCAAGCCATTGTAGGTTACACGGAAAACGTGGCCTTTCATCCCGATGGCAGTAAATATTTTTCCTGCTTCGGCACGGCAGTTATGTTTGAATACAGTGCCGATGAACGCATTCCACTTATGATGCAGCATGGCGTTGAGCGTACCATAGAGCAAAGCGCACATAATGATATGATTTAACAGCTCGTTGGCAGTCCGCTGAAAGCAACGCATGTTTCGCTTCCAACGGACTGCTAAACATATCTTCAGAAATAAGACCTCTGTATAATTATTTTCTTATATAGCTTTATATACAAAATATAATTTTGTCTCTGCACACAAAAAAAGAATGTGCAGAGGTAAAGGCACGAAAATCAATCACTTAACGGCGAAGCAAAACTCCGCCTGTTCTTGATTTTCGGTCAATACAATGACCACTCGCAGGCCCCTACAATTCAACAGTAACAGATTGATACTTTTCCATAACTTCAGCACCGGCCTTATGCACATCGCTTTTAAATTGCTCACGAGCCTCAAGAAGTTTCTTGCCAAGCTCAGCATCTTGCAGGGCTAGAATTTGCGCCGCAAGCCACGCTGCATTGCGTGCGCCGGCCTTATCCGTTGCCACTGTCGCCACGGGAAACCCGGGAGGCATTTGCACCGTCGAATACAGTGCGTCGGCTCCGGCAAGGGCAGAGCCGGAAATGGGGATGCCGATGACAGGCTTAATGCTGCGTGCTGCCACGGCACCGGCCAAGTGCGCCGCCATGCCTGCCGCACAAATGAAGACCTGCACGCCGCTTTTTTCAAGCTCATCCACCAGCTTCTCCGTGCGTTCCGGTGTACGGTGAGCAGAAGTCACCGTAAAGCAATAGCTGATGCCAAGTTTTTTCAAAATATCAACGCAAGGGCTGACCTGCGCCTCATCGGAAATGGACCCCATAAATATTCCCACTTGTACCATATTATTTATCCTTATTTTTTAGGCGAATTAAGCCTTTTTCAGCTATATCTTTTCGATAATAGCTCTTGTCCATGTGAATTTTTTCCAAAGCCGCATAGGCTTTTTCTTGTGCCTTTTGCAAATCATCGCCAAGGGCAGTGACGCAAAGCACACGTCCGCCGTTGGCATAAAGTTTATTATTCTCAAATGTGGTTCCGCTATGAAAAACTTTAACGTCTTCAAGAGCTTCTGCGTCGGCAATGCCTGTAATCTCCATACCCTTGGCGTAAGCTTGCGGATAGCCTTCAGCCGCCACAACCACGCCCACAGCTGACTTTGGGCTTATGTCAGCCTTAACATCGGCAAGCTTGCCCTGTACGCAGGCCAACATGATTTCATCAAGCGGTGTGTTTAAGCGCATAAGCAAGGGTTGACACTCGGGGTCACCAAATCGGCAGTTATATTCCAACACCTTGGGCCCTTGCGCCGTCATCATAATACCGGCGTACAGTATGCCGATATAAGGATGCTTTGCGGCTTTAAGTTCTTTTAAGATGGGAAGAATAACTGTATCGATTAACCCTTGATACGCATCTTCCGATAAAAGCGGCGCCGGAGAATAAGCCCCCATGCCGCCGGTATTTGGCCCTTTATCGCCGTCAAAAATGGCCTTATGGTCTTGGGCTGAAGGAAGGGCAACGGCATGGATTCCATCGCAAAAACAAAGAAAGGACAATTCTTCACCCAGCAAGCACTCTTCAAGGATAACCGTGGCACCGGCATCCCCAAAAGCCTTATCACGCATAATATAATCAAGAGCTTGTATGGCTTCATCCTCACTTTGCGCCACCACAACACCCTTACCGGCTGCAAGGCCGTCAGCCTTGATGACAATGGGTGCGCCCTGCTCTTTTACATAACTTAGAGCCTCGTCATAATTACTGAAACTTGCTCCATGTGCGCAGGGAACGCCGGCAGAGTTCATGACTTGCTTGGCAAAATCCTTACTGCCTTCAAGCTGAGCGCAATACTTACTTGGCCCAAAACAAGCAATGCCCGCTTGTGCCAAGGCATCGCTCAAACCATTGACCAAGGGAAGCTCAGGCCCGGGTACCACTAAATCAATGGCATTTTCACGGGCAAAGCGTACCAACGCCGCAGTGTCATGCACTTCAATGGCTACCTTGCTTACATTTTCAAACTCCGTTGCGCCATTGCCCGGCGCCACAAAAACGTCTGTTACCGTTACACTTTGCAATAATTTCCATACGATGGCGTGTTCTCTGCCACCTTGACCTACAACTAATATACGCACATGTACTCCCCAATGGCACGCAACATAAGCTTGCGTGTGTAAAAATTATTTTTGTATACAAAATCTCTTTCCAATCCACATAAAATTTGCTAGAAGTATTTCACGAGTTGATATGTCGCTCTGTACCCTAAAAATGGAACTGACGGTTCCATGACAGGATATGGAAAATGATTTGTCACTTCATGCTTTTGGCATTACCTTTTTATATGCAAAAATGCAATGGCGCAAGACCAACAAATTAAGGATAATATGTGAATGGCTAATAACTTTATTAAGAGCATTCAAGAACTTGACACCAAGGTGCAAGACGTAAATGCCATAGAAAAACAGCAACTTGACGGAATTCGCTACACGCTACGTCAGGCACAAAATAACCCGCAATATCGTAAAAAACTTAAGGGCATTGCCCCCGAAGATATTCAAAGCCTCGAAGATGTGCGCAAGCTTCCCTTCACCACGGTGGAAGATTTACGAGCAGGATACCCTCTGCCTTTGTTGTGCGTACCCGAGGAAGAAGTGGTGCGCATTCACGCATCTTCCGGCACAACGGGCAAACGAAAAATTCTTGCCTACAGCCAGAAAGATTTGGACACATTTGTTTTGCAAATGGCCAGATGTTTTGCCTTAGCCGGCATAACGCCCAAGGACAGAATGCAAGTGGCTGTGGGCTATGGACTTTGGACGGCCGGCGCAGGCTTTCAGCTGGGTTCCGAAGCCCTTGGCGCACTGACCATTCCCGTAGGCCCCGGCAACATAGAAATGCACATCCAACTTTTACAAGATATGCAAAGTACTTGCTTTGGCGCAACAGCTTCCATGGCACTGTTGATGGCTGAAGAAATCGAACGCCACGACCTCAAAGATAAAATACATTTGCGAAAAGTCATCTGCGGAGCTGAAACACGCAGCGAAAAGATGCGTATCGCCACCGAACAAAAGCTTGGACTTGAGGGAAGCTACGATATTGCCGGAATGACAGAAATGTACGGCCCGGGCACTGCCATAGAATGTGATGCTCACGCCGGATTGCACTATTGGTCAGATTTATTTTTTATGGAAGTTATCAACCCCGAAACGCTGGAGCCTGTGGCTGAGGGCGAAGTGGGAGAACTTGTGGTCACGTCGCTTTGTAAGGAAGCAAGTCCGCTCATCCGCTATCGCACCCATGATTTAACTCGTTTTATTAAGGGCACTTGCCCTTGTGGTCTGTCCATTCCCCGTCACGATAAATTCTTGGGGCGCAGTGATGACATGATTATTTTCAGAGGCGTGAATATTTATCCCGGACAAATTATGGATGTCATCGGCACCTTTCCCGAACTTGGCGGAGAATATCAAGTGGAATTAAGTCGTGATGACAAGGCTTTAGACAATATGCTCTTGCGTGTTGAGCGCACAGAAAGTGAGAGCGCAGGCAATGATACCGCTGTGGCAGCTGCTGTGGCGAAAAGATTGCACAAAGCCCTCATGGCGAGGGTGGATGTGCATATTGTGGATAATGCCAGTTTGCCCCGTACATTCGGCAAGTCAAAACGTGTGCTGGATTCACGGCAGTAAATCTAAGGAGACGCTCACTTTTTCGGAGGGAAAAGTTTGTGCATCTTCTACCTGAATGAGAAGAGCAGGAGGGGCATTCCCTTCTAAAAAAACAACTTAAATCTCAATATAATGCTCTGCATTAAAACACAGTTTAAAAGAATTTTTCGTAAGAAAAATTCGCATGAAAGTTTTTTGGAAAGGGGGTCTGGGGGAAGAACCTTTTGTCCACAAAAGGTTTTCCCCCAGAAAAATGATTAATCAATGCATCCCACATCAATCGGAGAATTTTATGGATATTTTTGAAGCTATTTTCACCCGTCGTTCCATTCGGGCTTTCACCGACGAAGCCGTAAGCGATGCCGACGTTAAGCGTATGCTCGAGGCCGCCATGGTGGCTCCAAGTGCCGGCAATGCACAGCCTTGGCGTTTCATTGTGGTGCGGGATAAAAATACATTTGCAAGTATAGCCGACACCAATCCCTATGCAGCTATGGCTAAGCAAGCTTCGGTGTGCATTGTGGTTTGCGCCGACATAAGCGCTGAAAAATACCCGGGTTATTGGCAACAAGATTGCGCTGCTGCCTTGCAAAATCTCATGCTTGCCGGACGTGGCCTTGGCATCGGAACCGTATGGACGGGAGTCTATCCGGACAAAGGTCGCTCCGAAACATTCAAACAATTTTTTGCCTTGCCCGAACAGGCAGAAGTGCTTGGCATTGTGGTTTGCGGTCATCCTAAGCAGGAATTTAAAGCCCGTGATAATTTTGACAGTTCAAAAGTATTCACGGAAAAATGGGGGCAATAGCTTTTGTCTTCAGTCATGAAAACACATTATGCTGTCATTGTGGTGGGGGCAGGGCACGCCGGCTGTGAAGCGGCTATGGCTCTGGCACGGCTTGGGCATGAAACCCTGCTCATCACCGGAAATATCGATCGTATAGGGCATCTTTCTTGCAATCCAGCCATTGGCGGCCTAGCCAAGGGGCATATGGTGCGAGAAATAGATGCCCTGGGTGGTATGATGGGTCTTTGGGCTGATGCCGCCGGTATTCAGTTTCGTATCTTAAATACGAGCAAAGGAACTGCCGTGCGTGCAACACGGGCGCAAATGGATAGGGACGCTTATATCCATGCGGTAAAGCAAAGTATTTTCAGTCAAGACGGACTTAAAGTTTGGCAGGATGACGTCATCGGTCTTGTGACTGAAACGTACACCGACGCAAACACGAGTACACAAACAGGCACGCAAACCCCACGCATCACCGGCGTGCGCACTGCCCTTGGGCTCACATATTTCGCCAAGCACATTCTCTTAACCACCGGCACTTTTTTGGGCGGACGCATTCATATCGGCATGAACAATCAAGAAGGTGGACGCCTTGGCGATGCCGCAAGTACGGGACTTACCGCCGAACTTGAAGCCCTTGGACTGCAAACCGGACGCTTAAAAACCGGCACTACGCCAAGGCTTTTGAAATCCTCCATCGATTTCAGCTGTATGGAAGAACAACCCGGCGATGATGTACAAGCTGCACATTTTGAGGGATTTAGCTTTCACGGCAAAAAACCGCCGCTCAAACAGATCTCGTGTTATATGACATGGAGCAATGCAAAAACCCATGCCGTCATTCGCACCGGCTTTGACCGCTCTCCCCTTTTTACCGGCGTCATCCAAGGTACGGGCGCGCGCTACTGCCCTTCCATCGAAGACAAAATCGCCCGTTTCCCCGAACGGGAGCGGCATCATATTTTCATCGAACCGGAAGGTGTGGACAGTGCCGAATGCTATGTGAACGGCGTCTCCACCTCCCTCCCCCTCGACGTACAATTGGGACTACTCGCCACCATCCCCGGACTGGAAAAGGCACATATGTTGCGTCCGGGCTATGCCATTGAATATGATTATGTCAATCCCATTCAATTGCACCCCACCCTTGAAACTCGCAAAGTGCACAACTTATGGCTTGCCGGACAAATCAACGGAACATCGGGTTATGAAGAAGCCGCAGCGCAAGGACTATGGGCAGCGTTAAATATTTCCAATAAGATACAGGGTCTTGAACCATTTATTTTACAACGTAGTGAAGCCTATATGGCTGTACTTGTGGATGACCTTGTAACCCTTGGTACGCTTGAACCCTATAGAATGTTCACCTCTCGTGCCGAACACCGTTTACTTTTACGGGAAAACAATGCCGATGCACGGCTTACACGTAAAGGGCGAGAACTCGGCCTTGTGCACGATGAACAATGGCAAAAATTCCTACAAAAACAAGATGATATTAAAAAATTAACCGATTTACTGCATAAAACACATTTAACCCCCAACGAAAAGGTCAATGCCATCTTGGAAGGGATTGGGGAAAATCATTTACAAACCGGTGCAAGCCTAGCCGATCTTTTGCGGCGACCGGCTCTGACCATAGAACATCTCCTGCCACTGTGTGCGCAGCTTGCGGAGTTTGATGCCATCGTACAACACGAAAGCCAAACGCAAGTCAAATATGCCGGATATTTACAACGCCAAGAACAGCTGGTGCAAAGGGCAAGCCGCATGGAAAATACGCCCTTGCCGCAAGATATGCCCTATGACGATGTGGCCGGCCTCTCCCATGAGGTACGGGAAAAACTCAACACCCATAAGCCGCATACCCTTGGACAAGCCGGACGTATTTCCGGCGTAACACCTGCCGCAATTGCCTGCCTTGAAATCCACTTGCGCAAATGTGGCTATTGCTAAAAAGAAATGATTAATGAAACAGGGTGTACGTAAGCCTTTTGGCGTTTCCAAAATCAACACGCTTAAAACGTACAAGGCGTTTTTCTCGTCCCCTTACTTTCCCTATTGCAAATTTAAAGCCCTCACGCACTACATTATAATTGCGTGCTGTTCTATCGTTTCTACCACCGGAATAGTAACGCCGTTCATCAAGATTTTCTGCATAAATGTAGACATACCTATTGTGAGTATTGACGTGTATTGTTCGAGATCTACGCGGTTCCATCTTCCACCACCCATGCACCACCCAGCGCCCGCTTTTCTCTTGATAAGCGATAGATGCCCAAGTACTAAAAGGGTTTTCATTTTGTATAACTAAGGTTCGGTTTGCCAAGGCAAAACTTGGTAGGATGCATAAAAGCATGAGGGAAAGAGCAATAAGAACATTTTTTTTCATATAATCTCCGTGTTTTTAGTATTTGCTTCTGAAACAAATAGTAGCAAACCAATATAACTACCATTTTCAAACGTAGAACATTGACGATAACTAGGCAGCATAATGAGGATTTACCATCTTCACAATGAAGCGCAAAGGAAGCGTTATTTCATTCAGAATTACATCCCTTTCAGAGAATTATATAAAAAAGGACAGCTGTCAATAGCAGACAGACACCTTTTTACTCCGGATTATTTTTATTTGCCAATATCTCATCAAAAAAGCTGAACTAAGACCTCTGCGCAATTCCGGGAATTGTGCAGAGGTCTCATATACTAATATTTCCTGCAATCTAAAGGGATTTGTAGCATATTTACACCCCATGCGTAGACGGTGCTTCATCTCCTCGATTGCTTCCGCCAATTACCGCCCCACTCTCAACCTCATCATCCTTATTATCATCAGCTTCATCCTTAGCAAACCACTTTGCGAACACATTATGCACATCCTCTAGTACAAGATAGAAGGACGGCACAAGCAAAAGGCAGATAAAGGTGGCAAAAAGTATTCCAAATCCCAAGGACAAAGCCACGGGAATCAAGAATTTTGCCTGACGTGACGTTTCAAAAATAATGGGCATAAGACCCAAGAACGTGGTCATGGTGGTGAGTAAAATGGGTCTAAAGCGTTTTATGGCGGCCTGCTTAACGGCATCAAAGGCGGTTGCGCCGTTGCGTCTGGCAATATTGGCAAAGTCAATGAGCACGAGGGAATCATTGACCACAACGCCCGAAAGCGCAACGATGCCAAAAAGAGAAATAACGCTCAAACTATACCCCATGACAACATGACCGGCCACCGCTCCCACAATACCGAAGGGAATGGAGAGCATGATAATCAGCGGCTGCGTATAGCTTTTGAAAGGAATAGCCAACAGCGCATACACGCCAATTAAGGCCATCATCAAGCCAAGCATCATAGCTGTTGTGCTGTCTGCCATATCACTTTGACGACCGCCAAACTCCCACGTAAGCCCCGCATAGTCTTGTAAAAGAGATGGCATAACCTCAGCAGAGATTACTCCCATCATGGAACCTGTGGCGGAGGGCGGCGTAATATTGGCGGTGACATCTGCTGTGCGCCGTCCGTTGGTATGCTTAATGGTGGAGTCCGCACGCCCGTCTTCAATGATAACAATATCACGCATGAGCACTTCTTGGCCTGATGGAGCACGCAACACAAGTTCCTCAAAGGATGCTTCACTCTTGCGATCTTCTTCGGGAAGACGCACACGCACCGTCACTTCACTGTTGCCACGTTGCTGACGCAAGGCAGTAATACCCTCAAAGGCATAGCGCAGCTGATGGGATATCATCTGTGATGTAAAACCAAGCTGCTCGGCTAGTGGCGTCAAACGCACGTCAAATTGGCGCATGGTACGGCTGGTTCCAAGGTCCACATCGCTCACACCACCAAAAGTGACCAACATTTCACCAAGTTGTGCGGCGGCTCTTTCCAAAACGGCGGTGTCACGATGCGATAAACGTACCGTCAAACCGCTGCCGCTGCCGGGGCCACCTCTATCTGCCTGAAAGACAAGACTTTCCACGCCCGGAATAACACCGGTGGCCTGACGCCAGATATTGGTCACAGTTTCCGTGCTCATGGGACGAACGTCAGGGTCCACAAGGTGCACAAGAATCATGATCTGCGTATCACGCACTTCTGCTTGAATACCGGTGGAAAGGGCATCGCCGCCATTTTCTTCAATAACTTTACGAGCGGCATTCACCATACTGTTTTTAATGCGGTGCAATTCTGCTCGAGAAGTACCGGAAGGTACAGTGGCTTGCGCAAATGCGTAGTCGGATTCCACACGGGGCATAAGGTCAAAGCCCATACGCCCCGAAGCCACATAACCTGCGGTAAATAATAAAATCGCAATGCCAACGGCCACGGTTATATAGCGTCGCTCCAGCACTTTCTGCGCAAAAGGACCGAAGACATGTTCCACAAAATGCAGAAATCGTTTGCTAAAACGTTCTTGCCACGCACTGAAAGCACGAAACGGAGCTGTGATTAAGGATCCGCCTTTTTGCTGTACTTCATTGGGGTCACGTTTCTTCAAATGGCTTAAGTGAGCCGGGAGCACATATACGCTTTCAATGAGCGAGCAAATAAATACTGCAATAACAATGAGTGGAATAACCATCCACACTTTGCCCATGGTACCCGGAATAAAGAGCATGGGCATAAAGGAAATCATATTGGTGAGCACAGAAAATGTCACCGGTCCGGCGACTTCCTTGGTGCCCCGTATGGCAGCTTCCAGCGGCGGCACACCTCGTTCAAGCCAAGCCCCCACGTTTTCTCCCACCACGATGGCATCGTCCACCACAATTCCAAGGGTAATAATAAAGGCAAACATGGAAATAACATTAAGGCTGATGCCAAATGGGGTGAAAAACCAAAAAGCACCCAGCACCGAAACGGGAATGCCCAAACTTACCCAAAAAGCCAATGAAGGGCGCAAGAAAATTGCCAGACACAAAAAGACCAAGCCAACGCCCATAAGCGCATTTTCTGTCATAAGCTCCTTGCGCTGGGTGTAAACATCAGCCATATTTTTTTGCTCATAAACATGTAAATTTCCGGGCATAATGGCATTGTATTTTTCGGCAATACGCAAAGCAGACTCAGCCACCTGCGTGGGGTCTTCATTACCAAGGCTGTAAATTTCCACAGAAAGTGCATTTTGTCCGTTGTATTCACTCCACTTTCTGGTATCGTCAAATGTATCACTCACCGTGGCAATATCTTCCAACATAAGGCGACTGCCGTCGGCATTGGTACGTACTGCTATATTGGCAAAATCCGTCGCATAATCACGTCGCTCGTTCAGGCGCAATAAAATATCGCCGCTGGGCGCATTAACCCTGCCGCCGCCTTGTTGAATGGCACCGCTGCCAATGGCTTTAGCCACATCTTCCATGGTCAGGCCATAACGACGCAAGGTATCCTGCTTAACTTCCACCCAAATTTCATGGTCTTGTACCCCTTCCAGCTCCACTTGCGTAATGGCAGGGTCATTGATGAGCTCCTCCTTGAGCAATTCCCCCCAATAGCGCAATGATATGGCATCCACATCGCCGGCAAGCACCAATTCGATGGCATCTCGACGTGAAGAAGCCAGTGACACCACGGGGCTTTCGGCCTCCACTGGAAAAGTGGTAATGCGATCCACCGCAGCTTTTACATCCTGCAAAAGAATATTTGGATCCACATCATCGGCACCCTCAACAACCACCGAAGCAGTGCCTGTGGTGATGTTAGCTGTGGTTTCTTCAACGCCGTCAAGTCCTTGAACTGCTTCTTCAATGGCTTGCGCCACAGATTTTTCCATTTCTTCGGGGGTGGCTCCGCTCACTGTCACCGAAACCGTAACCAAAGTCAGTTCAAAATATGGAAACACTTCTCGCCGTACCTGCGAAGCCACCAAGATGCCGCCAATCATAAGAATTATCATGAGTAAATTGGCTGCCACAGGGTTATTGGCCATCCAGCCGATGGAACCCTTCATATATTCCGGAGTATTGTTATTTTCTTCCGAAGGTACAGTATTTTTGCTCATTGCGCATCTCCCTCGGTACTATGGCTATTATTTTTATCTTCTGTTTTTTCAGCTGTTTCAGCATCTTTTTTGACTTCCTTCCCATCGCCGGACTTGTTACCAGTCTTGTCGCCCTTAGCTCTGTCGGCAGGTTTTTTCGATGCATCCGGCATCCCTTGAACTTGCGCACTTTCCACACGAGTACGCACAGGCATACCGTTTATGGGCGCACCCAGCGGCGAGGAGACCACTTCTTCACCTGACTCAAGCCCCTTACCCACAAGAACGGAATCCCTATCCTTCCACAATACTTCAACTGGGCGGATTTCAAGAGTTTTCTTATTATCGGCAGATTTTTTTACCACCCAAATATTATCGCCGCCACGCAAGGTAATACGTGGTAATTCTATAACATTTTCCAATTTTCCTGCCTGCAAGTTCACCCGTACCTGATCACCCAAAAGCAAGGGATCTTCATCACTGGTAAGCGCCAACGGATCTTTAATTTCAATGAGTACCCGTCCCATACGTGTGGTGGCATCTAAACTGGCAATGCTGTGCCGCACATAACCTTGGCGCACAGCACCGGTAGCCGTGGTGATTTTTACAGGGGTATTGTTAAAGGTATCCATGCCAAGTCCTTGCAATTTATCAAGGGGAATGGCGGCTTCAATGTGATAGGTATCCGTACCCACAAGCGTTGCCACCGTATCCGAAGGCGAAGCTTGACTGCCGAGAGACACATTGCGAGCGATGACCAGCGCATTGTAAGGCACGAGAATTTTAGTACGTTCCAGATTAAGTTTCGCCTGCTTCACATCAACTTCCGCGGCTTGCAACGTGGCCTTAGCCTGTGCCAATTGCGGTTGACGCAAGGCAAGGGGGGTTGTTTTCACCGAACCTCGTGCCGTTCTGTTCAGCTGTGCGATTTCTGTGCGTGCCACCCGTTGCTGCCCCATCTCCAAACTATAATCGGCATTGGCCTTGGCTAACATACTCTCCATGGATGCTAAAGCATTGACATAATCATCGTCATCAAGGCGCAAAAGTAAACTGCCCTTTTGCACCAAACCACCCACGTTAAAATTGGGCCCAAGCTCTTCCACCTGCCCGGAAACACGCACACGCACCACCGTCTCTTGGTCGGCACGAACGGTACCCAAAGCTTCCACTTCCAATAAGGCCGTGGCACGTTTGGTGGGTACTGTTGTTACAAGCGGACTGCTCACAGGCGGACGCACCCGTTTGGTCTTCGGGGTTGTTTTTATAAAATAAAATGCTGACGCTGCACCAAGTCCCAGCACAAACAGCACTATAAGTATGGTTGAAAATATATTCGTTTTGTTTTTTTTCATTTTAATCGCCTCTTATTTTTGCGTATTTGCAGGTGGCGTAATTTCTTGAGGAAAGGTCAGCCCCCCAAGCCTTCGGTAAAGTGTTATGCGAGCACGCACAAGCGTAGTCCGCTGGCGGGCAATGGTACGCTGTAGGCTTTGAACGTTTCTTAATTCAGTAATATAATTTAAGAAAGAGTTTGCACCTTCAAGGTAACTATTGCGAGCTTCAACCATGGCCGCATCGGCAAAATTATATTGCTGTAATAAAAGGCGCAACTTATCATGCTCGCCCTTATCCGTAGCAAGCGCATTGTCAACTTCTTGTATAGCCGTAGCCACCAGCTTAGCATAGCTTTGAATATCCACATCCGTTTGCGCTTTGAGCCTTGCCTCTTCGGCAGCCAAAGCACCGCCGTCAAAAATGGGCATGGTCAATGAACCGATGAGCGTTGCGACCCAATTGGTGAAAAGCAATGATGTTTCGGCAGCTTGGAAAACACCGCTGGCACTTAAACTCAGCGAAGGGTAGCGATTGGCGTGAGCGGCCGACACATCCCAATCCGCCGCCGCAAGTCGTGCCCATGCAGCCGCAATGTCCGGACGTGCATCCAACAACTGTACGGGCAGACCGGGCGAGGGCATGGCGGTTAGCCTCGGTAATTTGGCTCGCTCGTTAATGTGCATTCCCGTACCGGGCAGCGTACCCTGTAAGATGGCCAGTTGATTGCGTAAAATGGCGGCTTCTTGTTCCAGCGTCGGAATTTCCGCTTGCACGGAGGCGAGAAGTTCTTTTTGCTGCAAAACTTCAAGGCTGGTACCAAGGCCATTATTAAAACGCACGGTCTGCAATTCCACAAGATCTTTATTAACTTTAATTTGGTCATTTAAAACCTGAAGTTCACGCCTATTCCCAAGCAAGGAAGCCCATGTATCGGCCACTTCTGCGGCCACGGTCATGGCTGCACTTTGCACATCATGGGCAGAAGCCTTAGTGCGCAAAATCTCCGCCTGCTGCTCCGAACCAAGACGTCCCCACAGATCGATTTCATAGGATGCCGCAAGCCCAAGGCTGTATGTTTCGCTTAAAAGTTCTTGGCGAAAACCCCCGGCTTTTATTTGCGTAGACGTACGCCTCGTGCCACCGGATCCGTCAAAGTCCAAGCGAGGAAGCAAACTTGCTCCTGCCCTACGTGCCACAGCTTCACTTTGGCGTAAGCGGGCAAAGGCCGTAAGAATGTCGAAATTTGCGCCCAAGGATTTTTTTATAAGTGAATTCAGTTCAATATTATTAAAGTTTTCCCACCAAGGATTGGCGGTTCTTGCCACTTCGCCTGTGGGGTGAACGGTAGGTGCCACATAGCCCTTGGGATTCCCCTTGATGGAAGGCACCGGCTTTGTGGGCGCCGAAGGGTATTTGCCCGGAATGGCAGCCGGCAGCGTTTTTTGAGGCAGCCGGCTTTCCGGCGCAAAGGGGGCACAGCTCGTTAAGAGCAGACAGGTAAGCATACCGGAAGCAATGAAGCTTTTTTCTGTTATAAATCGCATAATTATCCCTTTAACTAACTGTAATACATTTAATTTTCCAATGCTTCACAGGCTATATTCAATTCAATGGCAGTGCGACAAATGAATGCCAGGAAAACTTAGAGTATAAATATTAAAAATTTCTTAAGCAAAATCACTTATGGGTAAATTCCCAATTTCTCACCCAAAACACACTTTACCCCTATACGACGAGGGCGATAATCAGCGGTATGGTCAGCATGGAAAGCAAGGTACCCACAAGCACAGAATTGGCGCATTCTTCGGCTAAAGCATCATGTTTCATGGCGATAATATGACAAATCACCGCCGTTGGCATGGCTGACAAAATGGTCATGGTAGCAAGTGCAACACCTTGTGCTCCCATGCTCTTACTCAGTACATAGACAATGAGCGGCGTTATAAACAATTTGCCGCTAAGCATAATTCCTTGCGCTTTCCAATTGATGTTTATGCCGTGCGACCAACTATTCAGCTGTGTTTTTAAGGACATACCCATGCAAAAAAGGGCGCAAGGGGCAGCGGTTGCTCCCAGCATCTTCGCTATATTCAGTAACGGTTCGGGGAAAGAGAAACCGCCAAGTCCCACAATCAATCCCAAACTCGCGCCTATGAGCGAAGGATTGTGCGAAATATTTATCCAAAATTTCTTGGCGTAAGCTGCAAATGAACTTTCCTTGCTATCAAACATGGACAGTGCCACATCGCTGAGCACCAAGGAGACCGTGGGCACAAGTACGGTGAGCCCTGCTACGGCTGTTGCTAAACTATTGTTTGGATACAATAAAAAAACTATGGTAAGTCCCATAAAGGCCACGTTGGGAAAGCACGCCACTAAACCACCGGAAAGACTGTCTTTCCATGAAAAATTCATCCAACGCAACACACAGGCTATAACGGCCTGCGTCAGCAAAAGCCCAAACACACAGCCAAGCACCGGCAGTAAAGCCACTTGAGCCTCATTGCTGGTGGCCATGGCGTAGAAAAGGAGCATGGGCAAGCCAAACCAATACACGAATTGATTAAGGCAAAGGACGGTATTACTCGGAAGCAAACTCTTGCTTTGCGCAAAAGCTCCCACAAGCATGATTCCAAAGACAGGAATGAGCGTAAGAATGATGGGGGTAAGCGTATCTAACATGGCTAATGAGGGATTGTATTCCTTATAAAAATAAAGCAATGGCGCAATAGACCATGCTGAGTGCCAAAATGGCATTGGTTATGCGTGCATATTTCGTAAAGAGGACCTTTAAAGAAGCACCAAAAAAAGCCCATACCACAGTGAAGGCAAAGCCGCAAGTTGAAAGCAAGAGCGCAAAGAGAAAGAGCTTTATATATTGACCGTGATAGTGGGGCAATATATAGGTTTTCATGGAAATAATACAATAAAAATAGAATTTTATATTGACAAACTGTAACAATGCGCCGGAAAAAAATGTACTCGAAGATTGTTTGGCGTTCAGCTCATCGGAGGATGTAAAAATCACGTAGGCAAGATAGAGCATATAGGCTGCGCCCACAAAAAGCATGGGTTTTTCTATAACGGGCAACAAACTTAGAAGCGCACTGCCAAGCACTGTACATAACAGCACGATGACGGTCATTCCAGCCCAAATACCTAAATTAAAAGGAAATGTTTTACGCATACCCAAGTGTCCGGCATGTGACATGGACATAATGTTATTGGGCCCGGGTGTTGCGGAAGTCACGATAATATATGTGAAAAAAGAAATGGGATCGAACATAAATATTTAATTATTCCGGTAATATTTTTTATAAGAAATAGAAAACAATGTAACAGTTCTGCCTATGTAAGACCTCTGCGCAATTGATTGCGCAAGGTCTTTGGAGCGTTGACGTTAGTCAATGCGACCGAAAATCAAGAATAGGCGGAGCTTTGCTTCGCCGTTAAGTGATTGATTTTCGTGCCTTTACCTCTGCACACTTTTTTTTGTGTGCATAGACAAAATCATACTCAGCACATAAAGCTATATAAGAAAATAATTGTGCAGAGGTCTTTATGTACAAACGCAGTTTGGCGAGGAAGCTTTTCTCATGGAAAACCCTACTCCTCGCCAATCATAACATCCTATAAAGTAAACATTTATTTACCAAACAATATCTCTTGATAGCTTGGCAACGCCCAAAGATCATCGGCCACAATATTTTCGAGGGCATCGGCGTATTTGCGCACCTCAAGCATGGGAGGAATAACTTCTCGACAATAGAATGTGGCTTGTTCCGATAAGCTGTTTTGCATCTTTTCGGCTGATTCCATATTTATGCCCAATTTTTCCAAAGCACTTTGCATTTTTCGCAAATCATCTGTCACTTCGTCCAAGGTTGGCGTTTGGAAATCCTTTCCGATGGCTTGCATCTGAGCAGCGGTTGCAGCCAGCTCCCCTTGATAGCGCATGGCTGCCGGGAAAATTATGGTCTTGGCTATGCGCTGCACCAGCAAACCCTCAGAGCGAATGGTTTTGCAATATTGCTCATAATAAATGTCCTGACGGGCTTTTAATTCCATCTTAGTCAGAACATTTTGCTCCTCATAAAGGCGAACAACTTCAGGATCAGTCAAAACTCTCAATGCTTCCGGTGTTGTACGCAAATTGGGCAAATCACGTCTTTCCGCTTCCTTATGCCAAATTTCAGAGTAACCGTCACCGTTAAAAATAACGGCGGAATGCTCCTCAATAATTTCTTGGATGAAACTTTGCACGGCATCGTTGAGCGTAACATTGCTATCTTCAAGAGCTTTTTCAAGAAAATCGGCAGCATAACGCAGCGAATCACTCATAATGGTATTAAGCGCAGCCAAGGGGCCGGCAGCAGACATACTTGAACCAAGCGCACGGAATTCAAAGCGATTTCCCGTAAAGGCCACAGGGCTTGTACGATTGCGATCACCCGGATCTGCCGGCAGTGGCGGAAGGGTGTCTACGCCCACATTCATAATGCGTCTGCCCTTGGCACCCTTAACTTTTCCTGCACGAAATTGTTCAAAAACATCAGTAAGTTGATCACCAAGAAATACGGACATAATTGCCGGCGGTGCTTCATGGGCACCAAGACGATGGTCATTGCCGGCACTGGCAACAGTGGCACGCAACAAAGCACCATATTTATGCACCGCACGAATCATACAAGTACAAAATACCATGAACTGTGCGTTTTCATGGGGCGTTTCGCCGGGGTCAAAAAGGGAACCAAGCTCTTCATTTCCAAGGGAATAGTTCAAATGCTTGCCGGAACCGTTAATCCCCAAAAAGGGTTTTTCGTGCAAAAGACATTTTAAGCCATAACGTTTAGCAACATTACGCAAAATGGTCATAATAATTTGATTATGATCCACGGCAAGATTGCCTTGTTCGTAGCGTGGGGCGATTTCATACTGACTTGGGGCAGCCTCATTGTGGCGAGTAACCACCGGTACTCCAAGCTTGAAAAGCTCACGCTCCACCTCCATCATATAGGAAAGCACTCGTTGCGGAATTACGCCAAAATATTGGTCGCTAAACTCTTGCCCCTTGGCAGGACGTGCGCCAAAAAGGGTACGCCCGGCAATGTGAATATCGGGCCGGGCAAAATTAAAATTACCGTCAATGAGGAAATATTCCTGCTCAAGCCCGGCGTAGCATAAAATAGGAAGTTCGGTTTTTATACCAAAAATGGCCAAAACACGCTTAACTTCCTTGTTAATACTTTGATTTGAACGTAAAATCGGTGTTTTTTTGTCGAGAGCAACACCTGTCCACGACAGAAAAACTGTGGGGATACATAAAAATGTTCCGTTGGGATTTTCCATAATATAGGCCGGGCTCATCACATCCCAAGCGGTGTAGCCACGAGCTTCGAAGGTGGAGCGTATGCCGCCGGAAGGAAAGCTTGAGGCATCCGGCTCGCCCATAATTAGCATGGAGCCGGAAAAAGCTGCGATAACGCCGCCGTAGCCGTCAGGCTGCAAAAAGCTGTCATGCTTTTCGGCTGTGGTTCCGGTAAGCGGATAAAAAGTATGCGTAAAGTGCGTAGCGCCTTTTTCAATGGCCCAATCCTTCATGGCTGACGCTACGTTATCGGCAATACTTGGATCCATGCGCTCACCAAGGTCAATGGTTTTTCGCAGCGACTTATACACAGCCTTTGGTAAACGTTCTCGCATAACCTTATCATTAAAGACATTACAGGCGAAAATATCTTGAGGTTTTGTGTCCACAAAATTGAGTGGGGCATGACTTGAACGGTAGTTTGTAATGGCTTGTATGGCATTATTACGAGCAATATTGGCAGACATGAAAGCTCTCCTTAATTATTTATTTATGTTGACCTCCCTATAAAAAAATTTTGCACATGAGTAAAGCATTAATATGCGTAAAACCCATCACCGGTTGCATGAAAATTGCAATCAATACTTCATACAACCGATGTCTATGAATAAGTTACTCTTCAGCATATGCAGCTAATTTATTCAAGTCTGCTATAACCAGACGTGCCTTAGTACACTTGGTAATTACCTTTTCATCCTTGAGACGACGCAATATTTTTCCAAGCCATGAACGGCGAACAGATAAAAGTGATGCTATTTCTTCATGCGTAACTCCAAGGGGAACTTCCAAAGCATTACCGTAAGAGCGAGAAAGCTCAAGCATAAGCTTACAAGTATTGGCAAAGGCATTACCGCCGGAAATATTTATTATTCTGCGCATAAAGTACATATTTTTAAGTGCTTGCGAACGAATTAATGTTAAGAGAAGATCAGGATACTTTTTACCGAAAGATGAACTTAAAAACTGTTCTGCTGGGAAAAAATAGGCTTCAACAGGTGTAATGGCAAAAATTTCATAATTAACAATATTTTCAAAAGCAACAAGGTCATAAATGAGTGTCCCTTGTGCCAAATGGCAAAGAACCACTTCCTTTCCATCGGGATATTGATAAACGGCTCGAGCTTTGCCGTGCTTTAGGTAGTAAAACCCGTCTTCACCGCCTTTACCGTCAAGCGTTGAAGGAATGTATTCCTTGGCTTTAAATTTTCTGTAGTGCGCAAGATGAAGTTGACCTTCCCACTCCCTCGAAACATCGGTTATCCAGATTGGGTTATAGTAAAATTCATTCTTCTTGTCCTTAGACATTCGCATACTTTCAGTTTGCTTACTTTTGTCCACTTCCAAAGTGTTATTTTTGACAGTATTCATGGTAGCCTCATTTTTTAAGGTTAAATCCAAAAGCTAAAGAAATGCATTTCACTTGTATACAAAAACCGGTCGACAAATACAAGATACATTTCCTATATATCAAGCTATATACTTTTGCAAGGGGGGTAATCACTATTTTTTTGTCAAAACGTAATTCTTTTCAATAAAAAAAACATAATGCCCCAAAATTATTAATTTATTTTTTTAATTATTTATTCTAATTTGTTGTATTCTACATAAAAACCACTCACTTTTTTTAACAAATTTACTATATTTTCAGCACTCCGGTAGCTAATCATGAGCAGCCACCTCACTCACACCACCTAGTAAAACCATAAGTTTACTAGGTTATCAAGGAAAATCTTACAATAAATTCATTTCATAAATGTCTCTTTATATAAAAATCTTAAATTTTCCTTAAGAAAGAATAAAGGAAGAATGAAGAATGATAAAATTGTTAAAATAAACGAATAACATACGAGTTATCCACGTAATATAGCCACTGCAAAAAAAATTTTTCCGCAAGAGAAGGATATTGGGCACTCAAAGTATGCGTAAAATTTCCTGCTGCGTTAAAAACAGCCATTCTCTGTTCCAATTCGTGCGCAGTTTTGAAGATATGACTGTAATGCAAAATGGGCAATTGCGGCACAAGCACCGGCGCACCCATAAGTCCTTCCAGTTTTTCGTGCACTGTGTTCACAAAATGAATGTCTTTTCTTTGTTTATGCGCAAAAAGGCGCAGTTGAACATCTGGCCAAAGCCCATGCCCCATGCGCACATGTTTGTTATCACCTTCAAAAGTCAGACGTGGAAAAATCACACCGGCACCGTAGGTATCCTGCAAAAAATTACGCACACAGTTCCACGTCATATGCTCCAAACGCTCATCGGCATCAAGATATAACACAAAATCGCCCGTACTTTGCGCCAGCAATCTATTGCGCTGTGCTGAGAAATCCCCTTGCAAAGGGTGGGTAAAATAGCGGACGGGGGCTTTGCAAGAATAAGTTCTTTCCACAGGCGTTTGGGCATCCCAAAGCACCAGCACTTCATGTATCCAAACAGGAATATGTGCAAAAAAGCTTTGGAGATGCGGTTCATCAGGGTGTAAAATAACATGTAAGCTAAGGCTTTGGGACGGTTCACAAGATTTTGGAGCTTGCACTTTTTCCCAACCGGCTGAGAGGAAGAGCTTTCGAAAGGTGAGTAACGTTTCACTGCGTAATTGAGGAGGTTGACAAAAAAAGAGTGAACAATTTTCCGGTAAAAGTCCAAGACAAAAAGTGAGCATAAACAGCGCAAAAGGTGAAGAGTCATAGAGCAGATGCACCCGTGTGCCCAGCTGATTTTCTTGCAATAAATCCCTACACAAAGCAGCTTGTGTACCGCTGTCTGCCACAACAAGAATATGTGCGTTGCTTTGCAAGTTTTGAAGCAAACTTGCCAACTGCAAGATGTGAGCTATATTTACGCCTAATAACAGATAATAACTGACTTTTTTGATTTGCCCCAGGCGTGCAAGACGAGTAATATTCTCGTCATCGTCCATGGACGCACTTAAATAATCGGGACAAACTTCATTTTCTGTATGATTTTTCCACTGTAAAAGTTCTTCGCTGTATGTCTGCCAAATATAAGGCAAATTTTCAAGGCTTATGCAATTATTTTGCTTAATATCGTTCATTTCAACCTATGCGCATTTTGTGCATATTTTTGCGCCGACTCCACAAAATTCGTAGCCCACCAAGGACAAGCAGGAGCATAAATATGTGTATATGCAGCAAAAGTTTGTTTATGCAGGAGGCCGTCGCAATAATGTTGCTCACCGCAGCAGTCAAACCTACCCATGCCAACGCCCTTATCCAGCTGTAAACACAACATATCCCGAAAAGACTCTGCACTATCGTGAAGACAATGGGAATAATGAAACTCGTGCCCTTTGAAACTCACACCCTCCGGATGAAAGGGATTTTGCCCACTCACCCTTGCCTGAACGTAGCCAAGTCCTTGCGGCTTTTTCTGAAAATGAGTATGCACAGGAAATACTCCGGCCATGCAATAACTACGCTCATCTCGCACAAGTTCACTGGCAAGGAGCATAAAGCCACCACATTCGGCATATATAGGCATATTGTTATCAGACATTTCCTTAATATGGGCAAGGTGCGGTGAAGCAGAAATTTGTGCTGCAAAATCTTCAGGATAACCACCGCCCAAATACAGACCGTGCAAATCCGAAGGCCACGGACTTTTGTCAAGCACTGAAAGTGGTACAATCTCAGCCCCGGCACGTACAAGTGCTTCAAGATTTTCCATATAATAAAACCAAAAAGCTTCATCATACACATAGCCAATACGTGGCGCATTGACACCAAGTTCAATGCGTTCACCATCCCAAAACGGTTGACCTTGAGTGAGCATGGGCGCACTTAAGGCAATGTCAAAAATATGCTGTAAGTCACAGTTTTCCGTGATGATTTCGCCAAGTAAATTCAATACATTCGCATGATTATTGTTCCGATTGAGCCCCATATGCTTTTCCGGCAAAGGATTATCCTTAAGGCGTGGCAGGCTTCCAAGCACAGGAACATTGGTGTAATGTTCAATGCTGGCACGAACAATACTTTCATGGCGTTCGGAACCTACTTGATTAAGAATTACGCCGGCAATATCAAGGTCTTGCTCAAAGTTTAGCATACCAAGAATGAGAGCAGCCGAAGTGCGTGTCATTTTTGTGACATCTAAGGATAAAATGATGGGAGCTTTTAAAATTCGAGCCAGCTCACTCGTGGCACACGAACCTTGCACATCCAAACCATCAAAGAGGCCACGATTGCCCTCGATAATGGACAAGTCATAGCTGTCATACGACAATGTATGGGTAAAAAGAGCCTGCAATTTTTCGGCATTTAAAAAATGAGGGTCAAGGTTGGTGCACGGCGATTGACAGGCCAGCTCAAGCCACATACTGTCAATATAATCAGGGCCTTTTTTATAAGGCTTGACACGATTGCCTCTTTGCGTAAAGGCACTGCATAAGCCCAAGGAAAGAAAAGTTTTCCCTCCGCCGCCACTCACACTGGACACAATAAATCGTGGTGCTATAATACTCATATCAAACCTTTATTTACACGCATTAGTTCCAAATTAAGACCTCTGCGTAATTCCCAAAATTGACAAAATACATGGATTGCTTCGCTGCGCTCGCAATGACTTCCATTATAATATCAAGTCATTGCGAGGAGCGCAGCGACGCAGCAATCCATGCCTTTTTGAATTGTGCAGAGGCCTTAAATTGTGCCGTGTTTTCACTTCACATCATTTTTCACAATGCAAGGGAACCTGTATTTCTAAGAAAGAAATTCCTTCATTTCTTAAGAAGATTACTGTTGCAATTCTGCTCTGAGCAATGGAGCATTGCAAAATTTATTTAACCAGCATTTATTCAAATTCACAGATATTTTGCATAAGAAAAAAAGGGACAAAAGCCAAGCCTTGCCCCTCTTAAGATTTTGTTCTTAGCCTACTCATTACATAAGCAAGACGCTTATTAGTCTTCGCCTTCAGCTGCGGATTGTTTTCCTGCACCCTTGAGGCCGTACATGGTAGTAGAGCCGGAAGACCAAAATTCAAGAACTTCTTCATTAACAAGCTTGGTTAAAACTTTCTTCACTTCACGAGGTCCCTTGCCTTCAAAAAGAGGAAGGAAATCTTGGAAATAAAACTTGGATTTACCGGTCTTGCTTTGAAGGAATTCAACAACAATAGTTTTTTCGTCGCTCATGTTTTTCTCCGAATGATATCGCCTCTTAAGTTTTTGTGAAAATATCACACCCCGGCGGCAAAAATACCGCCGGGAACTTAAAAGCAATCTTGGTTAGAATTTGAATTGCGTGCTTTGACGCCAAGTGTAGTATGCAGGGTCACGGAAGTCGTCAATCAAGTGGTGAGTAAACTCAAGACCTGTTTTCTTGAAGAAGCTTTCCCAACCGATGCGCTCGCACCAATCACCGATACGTTCATATTTATTGGCTTCTTTTGCGTACACTTCCACGATGTGCTTAACAGCCTTGGTAAGTGTTGGCCAGCGTGGTGGTTCGTTGGGGATGTAACCCACAACAACCTTTGAGAACTTGGGCATGGAGATACGGTTAGATACCTTACCGCCAACCATGATGGCTATGCCGTCGCCTTCGCCGTCAGAGATAGGCAATGCAGGGCACATGGTGTAGCAGTTACCGCAGTACATGCAACGCTCATTCTTAATGGAGATAGAGTTTTTCTTTTCGCCATTAATTTCAACCTTGGTTGGGCGCACAGCTGCAGTTGGGCAGGAGGCAACAGCCAAAGGAATTTCGCAAAGCTGGTCGGTCCACTCATGGTCAATCATAGGTGGTTTACGGTGAATACCAACAAGACCAATATCAGAACAGTGCACAGCACCGCACATGTTGATGCAACATGCAAGGGCGATACGCACAGGAGCTGGCATACGCATTTGTTGGAAATCTGCAAACACTTCGTCCATTACAGCTTTAACAGGGCCAGAAGCGTCTGTTGCTGGTGTGTGGCAGTGAACCCAACCTTGAGTGTGTACGATGTTGCTGATACCGGCGCCGGTACCGCCAACAGGGAACTTATAGGAGCCGCCGTCGAATTTGCGTGCAGACAAGTCTTCTTTCAAAGCCTTCATTGCTTCTTCGGTTTCGACCATAAATTCAATGTTGTTACGAGTTGTAAAACGCAAGTGACCGTCGCAGTATTTATCTGCAATTTCGCAAGCTTCGCGAATGAGAGTTACTGACATAAGACGAGCAGTACCTACGCGAACTGTATATACTTTATCGCCACTTTCGGCAACGTGCACAAGCACGCCCGGCTCTAAAATTTCATGATAAAGCCATTTACCAAAGTTTTTAGCGATAACTGGTTGAAAACCCTCATTATATGGGCGTGGACCAATATCAGTAATACGGTTTTCCATTGGTTTAGCGGGATTGTACCCGGAAGAAATATGTGCCATGGTGTACTACTCCCTAATTTAGCGTTGGTGTCTTTTACGGTATGCGTCAAGGTCACGATCCCAACCGCCGGGTACTTCTTCTTCTTTAAAGAAGATGTAGGGGTTAGCACGTGGCTCTTTAACATGTTGTGGCATAGCCGGAGTATCGGTAACTTCGAGAAGCTTTTGGAAGGAAAGACGCTTCATGGTTTCACCAAGGCGTTCGCGGTTTTTACCTTCTTCCATCCACCAGTCCCAAATCTTTTCGATAACTTCTTTTACTTCATCAAAAGGCTCTTCAGCTGCGATGAACGGTACCAAGAGTGAACCCATTTGAGCACCGTCAACAACAGGAGCTTTTGCGCCGCAAAGGATAGATGCGCCACGCTCATCACCAATGCGCAATGCTTGCGGCATGGTGTTGATGCAGTGCATACAACGTACGCATTCAGCGGTGTTGATGCTTACTTTGGAGCCGTCGTACTTAAAGGCACGACCTGGGCAAAGGTCTTGAACTTCTTTCACGATGTCAAAAGCACCCCAATCGCCATCAGCATGTGCGCCGGCGTTTGGTTTAATGCTTCCGTCAACATAGCCCTTCACGGCAGCTTGGTCGATTTTAATATCGTCTTTCCAAGTACCGACAACAGCAAAGTCAGAACGAGCCATGGCTGCTACGCAACCGTTGGGGCAACCGTCAAACTTGAACTTAAATTTATAAGGGAAGGCAGGACGGTGTAATTCATCTTGATAGTCCATGGTCAACTGATAGCACATAAGCTGCGTATTATAGCAAGCATATTCGCAACGGCTTTGACCAAGGCAAGACTCTGGGGTACGCAAGTTTGAACCGGAACCACCAAGGTCAACACCCATGTTGTGGGTCAATTCAAAGAAAATTTCTTCGAGTTGTGGGGTTTGGGTTCCAAGAAGAACGATGTCACCGGTTGATCCGTGCATGTTGGTAAGACCGGAACCACGAAGATCCCAAATGTCACACAAGTCACGCAAGAATTTCGTGCTGTAGAATTTACCGGAAGGCTGGGCAACACGCACAGTGTGGAAGTGTGCCACGCCGGGAAATTGTTCAGGCTGGTCACAGTAACGACCGATAACGCCGCCGCCATATCCGAATACACCTACGATACCACCGTGTTTCCAGTGAGTTTCGCCTTCATTATAAGAAAGTTCTAAAACACCAAGCAAGTCTTCTGGGCAACTTACAGGAATTTGATAATCCAAATTCTTGGGGTTGCTGGCCCTTGCGGCTGCTTCTTGCTTAATGTCAGACACAAAGCTAGGCCAAGGCCCTTTCTCGAGCTCGTCTAGCTTAGGGGTTGCATGTTTAGCCATTGGCTACCTCCACGTAGTTTAAAATTCCGAAACAAATCGGCTTTGTATTTTCCGCCGATGCATCACGACGGAAATGTCCCAATAAATTTTTTTGAGCGGCAACTCAAAAAATAGTGTTTGTGATACCTTTTGTGAAAAAAAGGAAAAGATATTTATTCACAAGTAAAGAATGCCTACCATAAAGTTTTTATATTGACAAGTGCTGATAAGAGAAAAGAAAAAATTATCCTTTTTTTCACCTAAGTTTAACACACTAAACTCATTGTATATTATTTTATTGTAAGAAAATAACCATTCTTTTTTTTCATAATTTTTTTTTTAATTTTTCACTTTGTGAGGTTTTACACAAATTCATTTTGTCACCGCTCATGCCCATAAACCATATCTACTCCAAATCGTCCCATCATATCAAATCAAGCTCTTGCACTCGCCGTCCTTGCAGAAAAATTCTTACCTATTGTAAGGCGTAGCTCAAAAATCGTGCAATACTCCAACGTAACCATCAATAATTTAACAATAAATTATATTATCCTTCTATGGTTGACCTTTAGCACAAGGCAGTGCTACATGGAAATAGAGTCATTTCTAAAATACGAGGTTAAACATGAAGGATGAAAAAGGGTTGTATTATTACCCTAAACCGGGTGATACTAAAGTTCGTGTATATGTAAGACGTGGTGAAGACAGCAATATTGAGTTTCGCTTATGGCAAATAGATCACCCCGAAGTGTGGGAAAGGCATGAGTGGTTGCCGGCAAGTGTAATCGAAAAAGCCGCCGAAATGTATAAACAAATGGGACGTGGAGAAGCAGGCTCCGATCCAATGATGCTCTATGACATCAAGGTAGGCGAGGCTCTGCTCGCTGAGGCCGGCCTATGATTGGGCGCTGGAGTTTGGAAAATACCGACAGCTTTGTCCGTGACCTCTTGCGTGATTTTTGCTCGGTTTATGCCATTGTTACCGAACAGGAACAGCGTTTTGCACGCTCCCAAGCAATATCATACGCCGTACTTCGTGACCTCTTGGGTGAGGCCACACATAAAGGCGTGTTTTGGCGTTTAAAAGACACAGCACATCACCTTTTCCGGAAAAAAATTGCCACAGCAGAGGATTGCGCCAGCCTCGGCATAGCTTTTACGCAGCCGCATAACGAATGCTACTGCGAAGAAATCGCACCCGCTCCCTTAATGGGACAAAAATGCTCAGAAGTTCTCGTGGAAAGTATGCTCGATTGGTGTATTGGTTACGCATTCCACGAATGTTGCAAGCTTAAAGAAGATGCCTTCCAGCGACAACACTACACAAACCGCCTTTTACAAATCAAAAATAGGGCAGAATATCATATGGATATAGCAGAAGCCCTCATGCCCTATACAAGCCAAACCAATGAAAGTATCGGGCGTGAACTGGAACGAATTCTGGGTGTACTGCGACATATTTGTCAATTGTTTGTTGTATATCTGCCAAATCAAGAACAAAATGCCCCGCTGGCCTTATTCCTAGCCAAAGAAGAAGAATTCGCAAAAAACGCCTTGCAAGGGTATTTTGACCAATTCATCGATGCACTTTATGCCGGCAAAAAAGGATATTTTTATCTGCGTGCCATAAAGGCCAGTCTCGACGGCGGACATTTACAAGATGCACTTGATATAGCAGAAAAATCACAAGAATACTTCCAACATAACGCCACAAATGACCATGAATGTTTGCAAAGCATACAAGAATGCATTGCTACATACGAAATGGCTCAAAACAATAACACGCTTTAGGAGATTACATGAAAGCAAAAAAAATATCTACTACAATTGCAATTCTTTGCACTGTATTTATGCTCGGTCTTATGGGCTGTGCAAAAAAAACGCCCGCCAACACCGCCAACCTTCCGCCGCTGGTGAAACCTGTCACCCCTGTCAGCGAAGTTAAAAAAGATTCTGCCAAAGACGGAGTATCTAATGATGCAGACTCAAAAGGGGAAGTGTCCAAGGGCACACCAAGACGCAGCGGCAAATCCTATGTGACCCGTGGAGTGCGTTATTACCTACTCGCCAACAGCGACGGCTACGATGAAGTGGGCATTGGTACATGGTATGGCCCCGGCTTTCACGGGCGCAAAACAGCCAGCGGAGAAATCTACAATATGCACGGCATGACAGCCGCACACAAAACACTCCCCTTCGGCACAAGAGTTCGAGTCACAAATCTCAAAAATGGCAAATCCATCGTGGTACGCATCACCGACCGTGGCCCCTTCTCACCCA
>CAYJHK010000002.1:0-35783 GCA_964369515.1 uncultured Desulfovibrionaceae bacterium | reverse complement strand
GACCAGCATTTGGAATTGTACGAGTTTAGAAGGCAGAGAAGGCAGCAGGGGTGAGGGGAATGTTGAGTGTGGAGTGTGGAGTGTGGAGTGTGGAACTAAACAGGAGAAAATATGCGCAAGTTTGGAAGTATAAAGATTTTAGAAGCTCATGAAGTGGAAGAGCTTAGCGGTGATGACCTTGTCGTAACAAAGGACAAAGGCAATATTTCTGTATTGCAGATTGAAATGGCACTTGCCCAGTGTAATTTCGAAGGTCAAAATTATGTTTTATTTGTAAAGCCGTATCAGTTTGACGGTTATTCGACAGAAGATTTTATAAGAAGTGTTACTTTACACAATTTGAATGCCGAAAATTGTCCGGTGTGCTCAAAATCATTAGAAAAATTTCGAGATGAAATCTACGAAGAGGCTTATCAACACGGGTTTAATGACGGAAAGTCTGATATATAAACAATTTACAAACAGGAGAGAAAAACAATGAGAGAGACCATAATTGACACCTATGCCACCAAAAGCTTTGACCTTGCCGTTGATGAAGTGCTTGATTCCGGGCGTAATCTTTCCGGTTTTGTGCTTGCCTACGGGCAGGCAGGCAGGGGCAAGAGCATAGCCGCTGATCGTTACCACTGTCACCGTGGCGGCGCATATATCAGAGTTTGGGAAGGTTGGACGCAAACGAATTTTTTACAACGATTGCTTTTTGAAGTGCGTGGGAAGAATGAAGATTTGCCAAGGCATAACGCCAACCGCTGCAAGGAAATGATTGTCAACATCTTACAACGTGAGCCAAAACCGCTTTTTATAGACGAGGCCGACAGGTTAAGCATCGGGCGCATAGAAGATTTGCGGGATATTTTTGAAATGTCGGCTGCACCCATCGTGCTCATCGGCGAAGAGGGACTGCACGGTCTTTTAGCCGAACGTCGCCGTATTTGGTCACGTGTGGTGCATGAGGTGTTCTTTGGTCCCATTGTGGGCGCCGAGGTGGCACTTTACGCCATGCAGGCCACAGGGCTTGATATGGATAGCGAAGTATCAATTGCAATTGCCCAAAAGTGCGAAGGTGACTTTAGACTTGTGCGTAATATGTTGGTACTTTTAGAGAAGACGGCAAAGGCGGCGGAGAGCAACAGCATCACTCAAGAAATGTGTGAGGTGGTGTTTAAGGCAAGGAATTGGAGGCGCAAATAATGAAAAGCGGTACAGGTTACGATAGGATATGGCGGTTTATCCGTACACGAAACGGCAAAGGACCTTGGACGCTGCACGAATGCGCAGCCATGACGGAGTGTGAATATTCGCATGTTCGTAAGTTCGTGAATAGTTTAGAAAAGCAAGGGTTTGTGGAGCAAGTCTTTGTACCCAAAAAGACAAAGCCTAAATATTTTGTGGCGATGCCATTGGCGGCGAATACACCGGAAACACCGAAAAAGTAAGGAGATAAAACATGTCAGTAAGCACCAAAGAGATAGGCGGCTATACCTTGCGCATGAATAATTATGGCAGTGCTGTAGCAAAAATTGAAGTATTACACAAGGATAAATGCTTGTATACACTTGTGTCAAAGCCCATGCAAGAAGCTAAACTCTCTGAACAAGAAATACGTGGATTTTTGGCAGTGATTTCTAAATTTGATTGTAGAACCATATAAAGGAGAAATATCATGTTAAGTAACGACATCAGTAATTTATCTATCAGTATAAATGAACTTGCCCACAAAGTAACGCCCGAAGTGTGGCAGTTTTTGAAACAAGTAAAATGCAATCTTGAGGCCGCTGCCGAAAGCGCAAAAAGCCTTGAAAATATACCCATGTGCATTGAAACTTTAACGGCCTTAACGGCAGACGGAGGAAACCATGGCTAGAGTAAAACCCAACCCTTTCATCGTGGAAAACAAGGAACAAGCGGAAGGCGCGCTTGCCGAGCTTGCACAAATTAAGCGTAAAATCACCATGATAGAGCTTGAGCAGCAAGAGCAGATTGACCTTGCCAAGGCTAAGGCCAACCAAAAAGCGCAAAGCCTGCTTGCCCGTGCCAAGGAAATTGAAAGCGGCGTGACAGTCTATGCCAAGATGAACAAAGCGCAACTCTTTGAAAAAGCAAAAAGTCTTGACCTTGGTTTTGGTATCATCGGCTTTCGTGCCAGCACGGCCATTGAGCAAATGCGAGGCGTAACCGCTGAAATGAGCATTGAAAAAATGCACGAATTTGCCTTTGATGACGGCATTAAGCTTACTAAAAAGCTGAACAAAGAAGCCATGGGCGGCTGGACGGCTGAAAAGCTTGAAACGGTTGGTTTGGTTCGCAAGCTTAAGGATACGTTTTATATTGAAATTAAAGAAGAAAACGTTGTGGATGTGGGGTAAAAAGCATGGATTGCAACAAAGCTACGCTCCTCGCAATGACTTACGGTAACAACGAAAGTCATTGCGAGCGAAGCGAAGCAATCCACAAAGGAGTAATGCAATGGACGCCCTAAAACTTTTTGAATGCAAGCCCTTACACGCTAAAATCAGCCTTGCCATGTGCGAAGAAAATCGCAGGAAAGCCCACAGCAAGAGAAAAAGTGAAGAGACAAATATGGGGCCATGCAAAAACTGCACACTTTGGCAAGAAGCAGATGCCTTGCCATATACACCCGTACCGAAGCCGGAATATATACCAAAACCCATGCCGGAGCCGGAAGTTTTGCATGTGCCTTTTGTCAGACAGGCGGAAGAAAAAGCGGGAGTGGCAAAGGAGAGTGAAATAATGGAAGAAACAAGAGAAAAACGCACACATAGAAAGCACAGCGAAGAAACGAAAAAGGCTGCTGTGGCTGAATTGTTTAGCGGTAAAACTTGGAACGAGGTAAGTGGGAAATATAGGGTAAGCCATGGGACACTGGCCACGTGGCGAAAAAATTATATGCTCACCGTTGATGTGGTAAAAAACTCACAAAGCCTTGTGGATATGCAAAATGATAAAGCAGAACATACTGAATTAAGCGCACAAATGACAAAAATTCAAGAAGATATGCAAGAAATAATGCTTATGATACGCAACCTTGCAAAAATAGCCAAGGCTGTGAACCAAGCCATAACAACCCTTTAAACGGAGAATCTAATGAAAAAGTCGGATTTAATTAAACTATTGGCAGTGGAAACCGGCGGAAGTATTCAACATTCCGAAAAGTATTTTAATGCGCTTTGTGGTCAAATCCAAAAGTTGCTGGTGGAAGGGGAAGAAGTCTCCTTGCCGGGTGTGGGGAAATTGAAAGTTGTGCCCAGCGCAGGACGCATCGCTCGCAACCCACGGACGGGAGAGAAACTCAATGTCCCTCCCGGCAAGAAAGTACAATTTTATCGCTCTGCTAAGATAAAAGCACTTTTGCAAAGTTAACCTTAAGCGAAACGGGGCTTGTCACAAAAAATGAGAACAAGCCCGTCGCATGGCGGTGGTGCGCCATGCCTGATGAGCAGCCAAAAAATATAAAGGGGGAAATTATGAAACCAAACAGAATTTATTTAGCGTGCCCGTACAGCCATAAAGACAAGGCTGTTGAGCAAGAACGTTTTGAGTTGGCTACGAAAGTGGCAGGTGTGCTAATCAAAGAAGGGCATTTAGTGTACAGCCCTCTTACACATGGACATACTTTGTCACAACATGTAAAAGGTTTAGGTACAGATTTTGAATTTTATAAAAATCATTGCTTAAGTTTTATTAAACATTGGGCAGATAAAATTATTGTGATTGCCTGTGATGGATATGACAAGTCTATTGGCGTGTCCGAAGAAATTAAGTGTGCAAAATCTTTAGGTTTGCCTGTTGAATACTTAAACGGGTATTATGTGAGTTTTATAAAATAAATTAAACAGGAGACAACCATGAGCAATTCACCCTTACGCATTTCATTATACCGCAAAATTGAAGTGGGCAGAAAGCAAGTGTCACATTTGCAAGACGAAAGCACTTTTCGTGCCTTACTTGAGGACAAATTTAATAAAAACAGCCGTAAAAACATGTCTTTGCCTGAATTGCAAAAGCTTGTGGATATGCTTTCAGAATTTGGTGCAGAGTTCACCATGCGTGCCAAGAAAAAAACCGACAAAAAGCCCCGTGGTAGCAAGCGCAAAGATTTTTTGCCCATTACCGACGACATGCCCTATGCCAAGGAAAGACGGCAAATTCTGGCCATTTGGCGCAAGCTTGGCTATAATTTATCCAGCCTAGATACAAGGGTAAAACGTGCCTTTGGCTGTGAGGCTTTTTATTGGCTTGCCAACGGTGAACATGTAAAAGTCTTGTTAAGCGATTTGCAAAAGCGAGAAAAAGCTTTTGATGCCAAGCAGGCCGGATTGTGATTGAAGAGCTTAGAGCCGCTATTGTGGCGCAATACGGCTCTATATATCGCTTTTGCAAGCTTAACCCGAAGGTAAAAAAGGCTACGGCGTATTTGGTCTTAAACGGAAAATATCCGGGAAAAATATTGAAGCAAGCGCAAGTGTTGCAAGACATTTTATACGGCACAGATACAGCAAACATTGCGCAGAGCGTTGAACAAGATGAAATTTTACAAGTTTTGCAACGGCATAAATGCTCTTATTGCAGGCTTATCAGTAAAAATTGTACAGATTGCAAGCAAAAAACAGCGGGAGAAGCACAGGCGGTTTATCAATATGTTTGTGCGAAACTATAAAGGAGGGATGCCCATGCTTGGCGTAGAACAAGTAAAAGAAATTGTGATACTTATCAATAACGGTTGGCGACCGTATAACAACCAGCCGGAAAAGTTTGTCTATGAAGACCTTGGCTGCAAGAAACACTTGCGAGGACGCCCGGCATGGTTTGTAAAAACGGATAAGTATATGTGTGTATCTTGCTCAAATAAATGTACTTTACTTAGACCGAAGGGCTTTAGACCACCATTGCCCATTAAATATAACGAAGAAATTTCTCGGGAGATTAGGCTTTCACCCTTGGAATTGGTCAAGAAAAAACATGTTTTGCAATTATATGAGGTGGCGTACTGCTTAAATGTCAGCTATCAAAAAGTGTATACATGGGTGAAGGAAGGTAAGCTTACGGCATTGCTTGACTATCCTTTGCGGGTAAAGGCTAAGGACGTTGAAGAGATGATGCTGAATTTTGACGAATAAAAAAAAGCGCGGTAAAAAGCGCAAAAAAAGGCATGGATTGCCACGCTCGCAGGCTCGCTCGCAATGACTTACGTTTAACACCAAAGTCATTGCGAGGACGAACGAAGTAAGGACGTGGCAATCCATGCCTTTAAACAAACCTTACATATTCTACCTAAACTCACGCAAACAATGGCAAATGTAGTATTCTGCATTTGCCATTGTGCATTTAAACTTCCTTCCACAAACCGGCGGCAATGTGGTTTTCTCTCCTGTCCGCATTGCCGCCAAACAAAAAAGGTAAAATCATGAGAAATATTGATGAAATTATTATCCATTGTGCCGCCACACGTCCGAGCCAAGACATTGGCGCCAAAGAAATTAGACGCTGGCATGTGCACGGTAACGGCTGGGATGACATCGGCTACCATTTTGTAATCCGTAGGGATGGCACCATCGAAAGAGGACGGGCTCTTGACATTCCCGGCGCACATACCGGCGGACGCAACGAGCATTCTATCGGCATTTGCTTGGTTGGAGGCGTGCACGAAACGCACGTTGTTTACTCCAAAAGCGGTAATCGTTGGCCAAAGCCCGAAGACAATTTTACCCCGGAGCAATTCGACGCGCTGGAAAGCGTACTTGATGATCTTATTGACGCTTTTGGCGATGTGGAAATCAATCCACATAAAAAATATGCTAAAAAAGCGTGCCCAAGCTTTGATTTGGCGGCGTATTTGGTGGAACGTGGGTTTAGGGATTAATTTAAAAATGCATGGATTGCCACGTCAGAAAGAAGTGAGGATGTGGCAATCCATAAAAAAGTGAGGTTTATATGTTGTTTTCTAACGGTTTTTTAGGCTTATTGTTTTTTGTTGTAATTGTTTGTCTTTGCGCTGTGCTGTATTACACATTCAAAAAAAGCAGCGGCTGCGAAGGATACATTGTCGGCAGTATGCTTGTCGCATGTAGCATTGTCGGGCTTGTCTGTGCGGCCATCGGCGGCGTGACAGCATACTTTTTGCCGCAATTTTCGCTGTATGCCATAGTCGCAGGCGTTCTATTCTTGCCATGTGCGCTGGGAACTTTTGTGGGTTATAAGGCTCATAAAGAGATGCTCCATGAATATAATATGTCTAACAAAAAAGACAGAAAAATAGTGGTTTTATTTAGCCTTATGTATGTATTTATTCTAGTGATCTTTTGGATATCTTTTCTTTACTGCATTGCCAAGGCGTAAAACATGAAAAACTGGATACAAAGCCTACTTTCCGACAAAGATAATGTTTCTTCTACTCGTTGCATGTTGTTGCTGGTTAATATTTTTGTCATTGTATCCAGTTCTTTACTTTTTATTTGCGACGCATTCACAGCCGACAAAGGTTGGTTTTTGGTGTCTTTTGCCTCCCTTGCATGGGGCGGCAAAACCGTAACAAAATTTAAAGAAAAGCCAAGGTATAGCAGTTATGACAACTAAATTAATGTATGTATTAGGCGGTATTATCATTTGTCTTGTGGCTGCTCTTTGGGCTTTGTACACGCAAAACACCAAACTTGAGGCAAGCATACAAACACTTGAGCTGAGCAATGTATCTTTGCAAAAATACAAAGAAAACAATGAAACTTTTATTGCCGGAATAAGCCAAGATTTACAGCTTTGCCTTGACTCAAAAGCCGAGCTTTCGAAAAAGTTTACCGCCATAAATTATAAATACCGCCAAGCAAAAACCGAAAAAGTGCGAGAAAATGAGGTGTTGCATGAAGATTTACGCAAAGATTTGCGCAATGTGCTTAATAAGCCTTTGCCTTTTGCCGGCGTGCAGCAGTAAAGAATTTGTGCCGGTGGTGGAGTATGTGTCATTGCACCCATGCCCAAGGCCGCAAAAACCGTTTGAGTTGATAGGGCTTGTCGATGGTTATTTAGATAGTCCGCAAAATGCAGAAATACTTGAAAAAAATAGGCTAATACAAGATGAATACTTGCAAGCTTGGATTAACGCCGTAATCTGCTACGAAAAACAAATAAACACAGTGAGGACACCATGACACCAGCCGAAATAACAACATTTTTGGGCGTTTTTCAGACATTCGTAAAACTTTTTGACCAAGTGGGCGTTTGGGGCTTTTTGGGTACCATCATCATCACCCCGTTTTTAATGATCTGCCTTGTGCTTTGGCTCAACCATAGCAATAATAAACGCCAAGAGGCAGCTCTTGAGGCGTACCGCAAGGAAAAAGAAGAATACCTTGAATTATATCGCAAGCAAAGAGATGAATTTTTAGAAGCTTACCGCAAAGATAAAGAGCAGCTACTTGAAGCCTATAGGCAAGATACCGCAGAAATTTTAAAGCATTATGGAGCACGTCATGACGATATTATCAAGCGGCATGAGCTGGCTATGTCGCAGATTAAAGCGCTTGAGCAGGACAAGGCCACTATGCACACTTTAGTCGTCAATAACACGCAAGCCATGGAAAGGCTCTCATTTACCATTGAAAACGTATTAAAAAGATAGGAAAATTTATGAGCGAATACTTTGAAACCATGGGCGAAATAGCCGATTTGAAAAAACGCCGAGAAATTTGCGAAACTGCCATTCATTCTCATCGTGAAAGCCTGCGCCGTGCTTTGCCTGTGGCCGCAGATGTGGAAGAAATTAACGGTGAATATGTGGTGCAGCTTGCCATTACGCTCAACGAAAGGCTTATGGAGCTTAAAGGTTATGATAAAAAAATTAAAGCCTTAAAAAGCATAGTAGGCCAATAATGGGTAGCGAGCACAGCCCGGACACCGTATGGCGTGCGCAAGAGCTATATTGTGTCGACCGTCTCTCTTATGCCAAAGTTGCCGAATTAACAAATGTTTCTGCCACCACGCTTAAGGCTTGGGGGCAAAAATTTGATTGGGCAGGCAAACGAGAGGAAATAGCGCACATTGAAGCAGAAATCCGTATGGATACCATACGCAGCCGCAAAAAAGCCTTGTCCATGCTCTTGCAAAGCGGCGATGGCAAAGAGTGCTCACAAATGGCCTTTGCCGTATCCAGCCTTGAAACATTGGCCTTGAAACAGCAAGAACTTATTGCCCAAGGTAAGATTTCCGCCGCTGCCGAATCTGCACCGAAATTGACCATTGAAAGCAAGCAAGATGCCGTTAGTGCGCTGACTACAGCCGTTGAAAAACGCCTTGCCCATGCGCTGCAAAACCCCGAGGCTATCAGCTCAAACACCGTGCAAGATATTGTCAGAATGCTTAAAATCATGGATGATTTACGAGCAGAAATTCCGGGAGATGAGGTTAAGGCGAGTCACGGAGTAAGCAAGGACATGGCGGCGCTTATTCGTGAAGCTTTACAATTAAGTTAAGGTACAAAATGCAAGCACTCAAGCAAGAAAACATACTCCTACCCTACCAGCGTGACTGGGCGTCCGACAGCTCCACCGTGAAAGTATGGGAGAAAAGTCGCCGTATCGGTGCGTCTTACGGCGAGGCCTTGCTTTCTGTGCTTGAAGCCAGCAAAAAACGTGATGCAGGCGGGCAAAATACCTATTATTTGAGCTATAACAAGGACATGACCCAAGGCTTTATTAAAGACTGCGCTTTTTGGGCAAAGGTCTTAAATGTGGCTTGCGAAGAAATGGAAGAAATCGTCTTAAACGATGAAAAAAAGGACATTACCGTCTTTCGTATTCGCTTTTCTTCCGGCTATGAAATTTGTGGTATGCCAAGCGAACCCCGTTCTTTACGCTCAAAACAAGGGCGTGTAATTCTTGACGAGGCGGCCTTCGTGGAAGATTTGGCAGAGCTACTCAAAGCGGCCTTTGCGCTGCTCATGTGGGGCGGTTCGGTGAGTATTTTATCTACGCACAACGGCATTGATAACCCCTTTAATTTACTTGTTGAAGATATTAAGCAAGGCAAAAAGCCATATTCTTTGCACCGTACCACCTTTAATGAGGCATTGGACAAAGGCTTGTACAAGAAAATTTGTGAAGTAAAAAAGATAGCTTGGAGCAAAGAGCAAGAAGACGCTTGGGCGGCGGATATTAGGGAGCAATACGGTGACGGAGCCAGTGAAGAGCTTGATTGTGAGCCTCGCAAAATCAGCAATGCCATTGTTTTTGAAGGTAAATTCGAGGTGCGAGCTTTTGAAACGCCTAAAAACGCCGTGTTTTATCACGGTACCGACTTTGGATTTTCGCCGGATCCTTTAACGCTGGTACGCTGCTATTTTGGCGATGACGACAAGACCGTATACATTGATCAAGAAGTATATAAAGTAGGCGTAGATATTGACGATTATTCGAAATTTTTTGACGTGATAGAAACCACCAAGCAAGGCTGGGAAATCCAGGCAGATAATGCAAGGCCGGAATGTATAAGCCATATGAAAAGGCGTGGTTACAATATTAAAGCCACAAAGAAATGGCCGGGTTCTGTGCTTGATTGCCTCATGGTTATGAAAGGCTGGCGTTATGTTATTCACCCGCGCTGCAAATATACGGCGGAAGAATTTGGCAAGTTTGCACACAAAATCGACAAAGCCACCGGGACCATTTTGCCCGATGTGGTAGGTAAGCACGATCACTGCATGGACGCTCTTAAATATGCTTTAATTAAACGCATTTTAGGCAAACGTGGGCTGAAATTTAATAAGAAAAATCTGAAAGGCGTAAAGTATGGCGGTACTGCTTCCATGCGTAAAAAATCAGCTTGGAGAATGTAAATTTTATAAGGTGTCACAATGAAAAACAAAAAGCACAAAAAACAAGCCATGCGTATCAACGCAAAATATCAAGATAATTCATATACACCAAAAAAGCGTAAAACACCCACGCCGCAGCCGCAATATGTGAATTATACCGATTCTTTCCACCCTTTGACCTTAAACGGCAAAGGGGCAAAGCTCACTCTTGATGCGGCACTGCCAAAAAACTTTGGTGCCATGTCTGCCTCATGCGGCGGTGCTTTTTCGCTTTTTCCCGGCTATCCATTTTTGCAGTGGATAAGCCAAAACGCCCTTGTGTCTGCCGGAGTTGAGACCACAGCCGGAGAAATGTGCCGTAAATTTGCCAAAGTGGTAAGCACAGCGGAAAACGATGCCGACACAAGCGACAGTACGCAAGATGATAAAATCAAACACCTTGAAGCTATGCTTAAAAAACATGCCTTGCGCAAAATATTTCGTGAAGCGGCGAAAATGATTGGCTATTATGGCGGTTGTTTGGTGGCCATAAATACCAAGGATGATGACGATGACGAGGTGATCCAAACACCGCTCACCATGGACGCTGCCACTTTTCCCAAGGATTATATTACCGGCTTTACTGTCATCGACCCTATCAACGTGACGCCCGGGCAATATAATAGCATTAACCCCATAGCGCATGATTATTTTAAGCCCGACAGTTGGATAGTTATGGGGCGTAAAATTCATAAAAGCAGGGTTTTATATTTTTGCGGCAAGGAAGCACCGCTTTTATATAAGCCTGCATATAATTTCTTTGGCGTTTCGGCGGCGCAATTGGTTTGGGAGTATGTGGAAAATTTTCTAGGCAATAGGGATTCAGCCTCAAATTTATTGGATAAGTTTTCTTTAACCGCCTTAAAAACGGACATGAGTCAGATTTTACAAGGCAATGTTTCCAGCGATTTTGAAAGCCGTATACGCTTTATGGTGGATAATGCCAGCAATCAAGGCATATTAGCCATTGATAAAGAGGCAGAGGACATTATTAAAGTAGACACTGCTCTTGGCGGCGTGACGGACATTGCAAGACAAGCTCTTGAGCTTATCGCCTCTGTTTTCCGCATTCCGGCGGTCAAGCTCTTGGGCATATCCCCAAGCGGTTTTAACGCCACCGGTGAAAGCGACATGCGCAATTTTTATGATTACATAGAGACTTTGCAAGAAGAACAGTTTGCGCACAACTTTGAGCGTGTCTTGCAGCTCTTGCAATTTAATGAGTGGCAAGAATTAGATCCACACATCGGCGCCGAGTGGGAGCCGCTGGGCGAAAAGGATGCCAAACTTAAAGCGGATACCAAGAAAGTTGAGGCGGACACAGCGGCTGTGTATTTTGACCGTGGACTTGTGACACAGAATGAAGTGCGAAAGGCATTAGCGGAAGATAAGGAAGGCCTTTTTGCCAGTATTGATGTGGATGATGATGAGGCTTTAGGGCTTATGGATCCCGGCCTTGATTTGGATCTCGACGACATTGATGACGTCGACAAGGCCGGGGAGGTGGTTTAGTTAATCCTTAAAATGCCCAATAGCTTGCGCACAATATTGTATAGACTTTATTTGCGCAATAACCTTGTCAAAAAAAAGCTTGCCGCCGATTTTTTGCACATCGGTCATGGGGCAGTCGGGCAGCGTGTTGTTATACGCATATTCCAAAAAGGACACCATGGCCAGCAGGTTTTCCGATTCGTCCACCATAACTTGTGCGTTGTGTAAATGTAGGCCACTGCTCATGTTACACCGCCTTTTTGGCATGTTGCCTTACTTTTTTACGCAAGCCAAGTTTATGCAAATTATCGCCAAGGCATTGATGTGACATGTTGACAAGCAATGCCGCCTCTGCAAGCGTAAGTCCTTTTTGCAAATATCCGTGAGCTTTGCGCACCTTGGCAAGCCTGTCTTTTCTGGGGTCTGAAGCCTCCTTATGCCCGGCTAAAAAACCTTTTTGGTAATGGGCTTGCACGGCCGGGAGAGACTGCGCATAATCAAGACCTTGGGCGTATCCGGACTCGTGGGCGAGTTGCATTTGCTGACTGCGCACCTCTCGCAAAACCTTAGCAAAATAAGCACGGAAAGAAGCTGCCTTTTCGGTGTTGGCTAACATGGAGATGATATAAACACCTTCTTCAGTGAAATGGCGTACTTGGTATTGTTTGCCATGAACATTCCTCAAACTGAGGATAGTTGAGTAAGCCTCTAATTCAGTTTGATTTCTATGGAATAGGTTGCTTATTGCTTTCGCAGGATCAGCATAGCCTAGGTGAGTACCTACTTGCTCAGAAGAAAAGAGGATTTCGCCATCATTGACAATAGGGGTGAGTTGATTTACGTTGTCTTTAGTCATTTTACTACTCCTTTTCAGTAGTTTAGTGGTTAAGTAACGCTAGAAGGTCGAATATTCTAGCGTTACTGTTTTATTGTTCATCTTTCCAATTCGGAAAAAGTTTTTCAAGTGCTTCAAGCAAAAGCTCTTTAATGCTTTTTCCTTCTTTTGCCGCTAAAGCTTTTAGCTGGCGGTGTTCCTTTTCCGACAAGTCAAAGTTTATCCTTTTTTGTTTCAAGAGACCTCCTTGTATTAACTCATATACTCATTTACTCATTAGGTCAACAAAATTTTCACAAAAAATGAGAATAGAAAAAAGGCATGGATTGCCACGTCCTCACTTCGTTCGTCCTCGCAATGACTTGGGTCTTTATCGTAAGTCATTGCGAGGAGCGAAGCGACGTGGCAATCCATGCCTTTAGAAGTTTAATTAAAATGTTTCTGTCGCCAAGTCTCGCCAGTTTGGATTAAATTCTTTAATTAAATCCAACTTTTTCTTTCTTCTACCGGCTTTTAGTTGTTTTTCTCTGGCAATAGCCTCTTGAGGTGAACTGTATTCTTCAAAATATACAAGCATGTTAACTTTGTATCTAGTTGTAAAATCACCACCAATACTTTCTTTATGCTCAAAAACTCTACGCTCAAGACTGTTAGTCACTCCTACATACAAAGTCCCATTAGGTTTATTTGCTAAAATATAAGTATAATATGGCATTTGTTTGTCCGTGTAGTTTTTATGGATTGCCACGTCCTCACTTCGTTCGTCCTCGCAATGACTTGGGTCTTTATCGTAAGTCATTGCGAGGAGCGAAGCGACGTGGCAATCCATGCCTTTAGAAGTTTAATTTTGTTTATAAATTCCTAGAACTTCCCCTTTAGCAACAACGCTGTCCATTACAAATTTTTGTGGATATATTTTCAAAAGAACACGTTTGTTTCGACTTAATTTTCTTATACTTGGGTCATCTTTATCTATATAAATGTGCAGTCCAAATAACCCAAATTCATCTACTGCAATCTTTAGGTAAGGTTTACCCAAAACATCTTTGCTTAAGCCTTCTTTTAATTTAGTTTTTATAATAATAGGTTTGTTTTTAAAGTCTTCATCAGCCACAAACTCGTTATCTTTGTATATGTCCCATAACTCTTTGGGAGACATTTCGTACCCTAATCTGTCAGCAACCTTCTTTGCATGTTCGGGTTTAGCAAGTATAAATTTGTTTTCTTCCTCTTCTTTAAAAACAAAACCATATGCATAGGCAGGATCTCCCTTTCCCTTGCCGTAATCATACACTATAAATTGCATGTAATCTATTTTATTCTGTTTTCTTTGCTCGCCAATGCTTTGTAAAATTGCTTTTTGGTCAATATTTCCCCCACTTTCTTCTTTGTTTAACGTTACGGTTAAAATGCCAAAACGCTCAGGTATAACGTCAGATATTTTTCCTTCAGCTGCAAAAATGTTTTCACAATACAACACAAGTAACATAATGCATACAAAAAACTTTTTCATACATCCTCCTTTTTTCTAAATTGTGACATAAAATCCATATATAGACAAGTTTGTAATTAACCTAGAGCCACTCAACAAGACAAGTCTAAATGCAAAAGCCCCTTTTTCTTTTTATCCTACCTACTTTTAAGACAAAACCCCCTTTCTCCCCTATGCTCTACCCATGAGCACAAACACCGTCATAAAACAAAAGCGCACACGCACCATGCCGCGCAATTTATCTCTTGAAGTGTGGTATCGCAAAAAGCTTTTGCGCATGGTCAAGGCCATGAGTAACAATGCGAAAAAAGAGATTTTGGGAGCATGGAAGCAGAAATCAAAAGGCATGGATTGCCACGTCGCTAACGCTCCTCGCAATGACTCAGTGCAAGAACCCAAGTCATTGCGAGGAACGAACGCAGTGAGTGACGTGGCAATCCATAAAAGATTTGTCTATGACAGTGGTTTTGCACGCACCCTAGCCGATGTCCTGCGCTCGCTCAAGTATAATTGGAAAAATGAATTTAGCCATTTATCCGACCATGTAGCCCGTGAATACGCACGCCGTGCCGATGCCGGAACCACCGGGCATTTGAAAACGCTGCTCAAAGAAGTGGGCTTTGGCGTAAAATTCAAGCAAACGCAAGAAATTGTAAATATATTGCAGGCTACCATTGCCGAAAATGTCAGCCTTATTAAGAGTATACAGGCATATTATTTCACGCAAGTGGAAACCATCATCATGCAAGGCATAAAAAACGGTCGTGATTTGGGCTATATAAGCAATGAATTGCAAGACCGTTTTGGCATTACCGAAAGGCGCGCGGTGATTATCGCTCGTGACCAGACAAATAAAGCCACCGGTGCGCTGTCACGGGCACGAACCCTTGAAACAGGGCTAACTCAAGCCACGTGGGTACATATCGGCGGCAAAAAAACGGACAGAAGCACACATGAGGCCATGGACGGCAAAGAGTTTGACTTGCGTGAGGGGCTATATGACCCGGCTGTTAAGCGCAAAATTATGCCCGGTGAGCTGATCAACTGCAATTGTAGCTATGATATTTTAATCCCCGACACCGGACAAGAAGGCGGTCTGCCTTTTTATGGCTCAAAGTAGAGGTCGTAAGACGATGAAAATAACTATAGACGCAGAAACACTCAACAATACAGAATGTATACATATTACACTTGATGCAAAAAACGGCTTAACCGTAGATGTAAAACCCAAAAAACCGGAACCCGAAAAGCCGCAAAAGAAAGAATTTTTTCTAGGCAATGGATATTTTGGTGACTAAGGATATTTCACAACTTTAAAAGGCATGGATTGCCACGTCGCTTCGCTCCTCGCAATGACTTTCGTTCTAGCGCAAGTAATTGCGAGCTCTAGCTACGCAGTTCATGTGTTTTGTACATTTTAGAGGGCACAATAAGTATGAAAATAACCCTAGACGCACACACCAAACGCCGCATTGACGACAACGGCTTTATGCATGTGGAAGGCTGTCGCATATCTAAAGCGTGCGTAAACCCGTATTTGGGCAGTGAAATAGCAGATTACGCCCGTTATGGCCTTGCGCCAAACAAAATCTATCAAGTGTACCGTAAAGCAGAGGAGCTTGAAAAGGCAGCGCCCACTTTTAACGGAATGCCCTTGCTTTTGGGTCATTTTGAAGAATCTGCCAGCGCACCGCAAAAAAAGCACAGAGTGGGCAGCATAGGCAGTGATTGTCATTTTGATTTTCCGTATTTAATCGCCACGTTGACCATTACGGATCAAAAAGCCATTGATGCCGTGCAAAGCGGAGAAAGTGTAGAAATATCATGTGGGTATTCTTTTGAACCTGTGCTTGAAAGCGGTGTTTTTGAAAATCAAAGCTATGATTTTTTTATGAAAGACATACGCGCCAACCATGTGGCACTGGTTCAGGAAGGGCGTGCCGGTAAGGATGTGCGTGTGGCTGATTCTCGTTTTTTTAATGTTAAGGATTTAGAAGGATATGACGGAAGTTATAAACCTCATAAAAAACATATAACCCAAGGTAAAAGTATGAAAAATCTTAAAGATTTGCGTTTGCTCATGGACGCAGCCAAGCAAGAATTAAAAAGGCTTGCTGCGGATGAGGGCGTGGCGTCCGAAGCCATCGAACAAGCTGAAAGCGATATAGCCAAAGCAGCTCTTGCCATACAGAGAATCGAAGCCGAAAGCGAAGGTAAAAGCCCGGCAGACTTTGATATTAACGAAGATGCAAGTATGCTTGACGCCATGAAAGCTTGTGACATTGATGCCGAAAATCCACAAATGCGCAAGGCCTTTGCGGAAGGTGTCAAGTACGGTGAAAAGCTGGAAAAGAACCCGGCAGAACGTAAAAAACTGGACTCCGAACATGAGTCGGAAGGCGAAAAAAAGGCGCTTAACGCAGACAGCGAAGACAGCACAAGCGCAAAAGATGCTACCAAGGATGCCGATGGAGACAAAAAGACCATGGATGAAAAAATCAAAACAACGCTTGTCGCTCCCATAGTGCTTGATTCTGCTGAAATAGCTCAAAGAGTTGAGCAATCCATGCGAGCCAAGCATGAAGCCGCCCAAGCCGTACAGCCGCTTGTGGGTAAAATAATTGACCCTTTTGCCTTTGATTCTGCTGCTGATATTTATGTCCATGCTTGCCGCCTCAAGGGCGTATCCGCCACGGCGGACTCAGCAAAAGATGTGTGCGCTGTCTTGCGCAAGCAAAATACCCAAACCTATACCGCCGACGCTGCCATGCCTGTAAATGCACTGGCAGCCGTGGGCATAGGAGCTGATTAATATGAGTTTTCAAAAAGAAGTCAATCGTTATCCGGCAGTAGGCGTGCCCGGACAAGTGGGCACCTTAAACCCTGCCACCTACTTTCCGCGCATGGCTCTTGCCGATGAAAACGGCGTAAACGTAGGGCAAGGCGTATTTTTTAATCCCACTGACGAGCTGGCCACAAAAAGCGGCGCAAGCCCTAATCTTTTTGCAGGCATTGCCGTGCGCAACCTTGACCATGCCTATTATGATGTTCTTTCCGGCGGTTCTATGGAGCTGGTTGAGGGTCAAGCAGTCAGCATTTTAAGCAAGGGCGATATTTTCATCGAAGCCGAAAGTGCCGCAGTTTTTGGCGATAATGTGTACTGCTCCACCACCGATGGCAGCCTTTCTTTTGACGATGCCACTACGCCCCCAAGCGGAACAGTACCCACGGGCTTTAAGGTGGTAACTGCCGGAGACAGCGGCGAAACTATTTTAATTTCTAGCTATGGCTTGTACACCCAAACTACAGCCGCAGCCAGTGCATAAGGAGTTTTTTTATGCCGGATTATACCCTTGACCAAGCGGCTGCTCGTGAGCTGCAAGACAAACATCATATCACCTTTGACGGCGGCTTTCGTGGATTTTTGCAGGATGGCACGTTGAAAGATGGCAGTGAAAAACTGATCCCCTCTAACTATGCAGCCTTTATGGATCACGTTGCTCGTGGTTTAGATACCGTTTATGATTCCGCTCTTGTAACCACGCCCAACGCTGCTTTGCCCATAACGGCCTTAATGTTCCAATCGCCTAAAGCCATTAAAGTTTTGCTTGCCAAGCGTGCGGCAACGGAAATGTATGACGAGGTAAAATACGGTACTTTTGCCGATGAGCTTGTACAGTGGCGTATGGACGAGATCACCGGTTCCGTAAGCTCTTATGACGATTTTGCCAATAAAACGCCCAGCGGCACCAACTACAACTTTGTGCAGCGTGACAATTTTGTTTTTGACACCTTTATCCGTGTGGGCGACCGCGAAAGCGAGCAAGCCGGAAAAAATAAAATTGCGCTTATGGCTGACAGGCAAAAGGCCGCTTATACCACCGTTGCCATTGCGCACAATAAATTTCAGCTCTACGGCGTCGCCGGAAAGCGTGTTTATGGCATCTTAAACGATCCCAACATGCTGCCTGCTCTTGCTCCCATTGCTAATTCTTCCGGTGATTTGGTGTGGGAAGACAAGACCACCAAGGAAATCTTTGCCGATGTTATTGAACTTTTTACCTCCGTTGTGACCAAGAGCGGTGCAAACGTAGATGCCAATACGCCTATGACCTTAGCTCTTGCGCCCGAAAGTTATGTGCAGCTTGGCAAGGCGACGGATTTTAATGTCAGCGTGCTTGATATGCTCAATAAGTATTTCAAAAATATGAAATATGTGTCTGTGCCGGAACTTACCGCCGATGATGGTGTTAACACCATGCGTTTGAGCGTTGACAACGTGGACGGGCAAAAAACGGGCGAGTGCTGCATTACGGAAAAGATGCGTACTTTTACGGCGGTAAGGGAGACCAGCAGCGTACATCAGAAGGTTGCCGGTGGTACGCTTGGAGCTGTCATCTATCGCCCGGTGTTAGTCGGAACCATGACGGGAATTTAACAAATGCGGCGAAAATGGCGCAATACGGCGTCAGGCTTGTTTTTTGCTCCGGTCGAGTACCAGAAGAGTACACTCCCTACGCAAAAAACTACGCCTTCCTTGTCTTGCATCCATTTTCGCCACATTTACAAAGAGTTAATTTTGTAAAATACTTAGACCATTTTAGAATAAGGAAATCACAATGAGCACAGCACAAAAAAACACCAATAAAAACACAGCAACGCCAAAGATAGCTGAAAGCGAAAACGGCTTTGTCACCATAGGCTATTGCTCGCCTCAAGCTATAACTTTTAAAGTGCCGGGCAAGGTGATCACGCTGAACGGCGCAAAGCTGTCGGATATCGTCAACGCTAGAGGTGAGCGTTATCGCCAAGGGAAATACGGCCTTACCAAGATGACGGTGGAAGACTGGGAGCTTTTGCAAAAAGTGTACGGTAAAAGTCCACTGTTTAAAGGCGACCGCATTTTTATGGAAAAAAGCAAGAAAGGCGCACGCAAGGAAGCGGAAGAGCGCAAGGACGTAACGCACGGGCATGAGCAGATCACTGCGGAAAGTGTGCGAGTTACGGAAAGCAAGGACAAAGGCTAACGATTTTGTTGACGTCAGCAAAATCATAAAAGGAGATGGTATGAGCGGTATTGTTGCATTTGACCCATTGGAATTTAAAGAAATTTATCCGCAATTTGCAGACTTAAACGATATACAGTTAAACCATTATTTTTTGCAAGCCGAGCAGTATTGCAATAATACCGCCTCATCTCCGGTAAAAAACTTAGAACGCCGTAAGCTTATGTTATATTTGCTTGTATGTCATATTGCAACCCTTGCAAAACGTGGTGAGCAGACGGGAGCCATTGCTTCAGCAGGGGAAGGCTCCGTTAATGTAAGTTTTGCCCCCATAGATGATAAAAGCGGGCAATGGTACAATCAAACGCAATGCGGAGCCTCCTATTGGCAGCTGGCTTTGTCCTATCGTGTGGGCGGCTTGTATTTTGTCCCAAGATGTAAAAAATAGCAGACTTAGAATATTTTAGACTAATGAGAGTTGAGCATGTCAGATTTTACAACTTCCGTCAGTGGTGGCAATAGGTGGCTGAATTACTTAAGACAAAAATTCGCACGTCAAAAACCGCCCACGGTGCGTGTGGGTATTTTGGAAGGCAGCACTTATAGCCAAGACCATTACACAAATACCGTCGTCACCAAGACCATGCGCAACGGCAGAAAGAAGAAAGTTGCCAAAGCACGCACGCCAAGAACCAACTTACCTAAGATTGTGGAAGTGGCTTTTTGGAATGAGTTCGGCACCGTAAAGTCTCCACAACGTTCATTTTTACGAAGTACACTGGACGATAAGAGCCAAGACTGGGCAGCAGCTCTTGGCAAGCTTATCAGGCGCATGACGCTGGAACAAGCCTTGGAGCAGCTGGGCAGGCGAATGGTTAATGACGTTATTCGCACCATCAAGGCCGGTGTTGCACCGGAGCTTTCGCAATTTACTTTGGATATGCGCAAAGTGAATAAAATCCAAGGAACAAAGCCACTTATGGCAAGCCGTGAGATGATAACGGCACTGGCATCAGAGGTGAAAAACTAAAATCGCACGAGGATTGATTCTAAGCGAATTTTGTTTTGAGACGACCTAAGAGACGCAAATAAAATTAAGACTAGTCTAAAACCTAGTCTAAAAATCCAAAAAAAGGCACATGCGCTTTTTGATGTGTGGTTGATGTTGCATCGCTCATGTTTGTAGAAAACTGAAAGGCATGGATTGCCACGTCGCGTTGCTCTCGATATCCGTAAGGTTCGTTCCTCACCTAACGGCTACGCCTTCGGCGCCCTTCGGGTCGGTCTACGCTCCTCGCAATGACTTTGAGTTTGACCGCAAGTCATTGCGAGGACGAACGCAGTGAGGACGTGGCAATCCAGAATCCAAAACAATGCGCAAAGCGCAACCATCACTACTCACTAACCACTAGAACTAGCCACTAAAAAAGCCTTCCATATTCGCCTTATCCTCAAGAACTCCCCATAAAAATTGACTATCTTGTATCCACACAAGGAGTCAAACTATGTCGAAAGTCATCGTATTTTATGCAAAGCCTCAAGCTTTGAAACTGAGCGTCAAAGGTCAAACTGTTGTCATCAACGGCAGCCGTCAAAAAGGTCAACACACGGCCGACGGTAAGCCTGTGCTGGCTGGTTATGGCCAAACAGAAATGGATCTATCACTGTGGGAAGCCATCAAACAAGAATATGCCAGCGCTGAATTTTTGCGCCGCGGTGAAATGTTTGTGCGTGTACCGGAAAAAAAGACGGCTAAAACAAACAAAGATTCCAAAACCGAAAGCGGCAAATAAGATGAACGTGCACGCCATTGCCAATTCCGCCATTAAAGCCGTGAACAAAAACGAAGACGTCCTTTTGCTCATAGCAATGGGGCAAAGAAATGTTATGGGCATCGTGTTTCCAGAATATTTGGAACCCGTAACGATATCGGCGCAAGTGCAAAGCGAATCCGATGCGGCCTTGCAGCACATTGCCGAGGCTAATCAAACGGCTATTGTGCGCAAATTCTATATGAACGCCGACGCAGTACAACCGCCTTCCGGTCTTGTACGCCAAAAAGAGCGTACCGGAGACTTGATCAAGCGTGCCGACGGTACGTGGTGGCTTGTTACTGCCGTGCCCGATGATTTTAGTGCCAGCAGTGGTTGGGTATCGCTTCGGGGCATATTGCAAACCATTGCGCCGGATTTAAAAACTCAAGCTTGGTATGAGGACTACATCAATGCCCACGGCACCATTTGAAATTTATAGTAAGTTGCGTGTCATTAGCGTCCCCGATATTCTTAAGGCCGCCTATGATTTTGCCGTGTACTTTGGTGGCTATGCTGACACTGCCGTATTTCAAGGATTTTTGAATAAAAGCACGTTGCCGCCAAACGATAACAATTTTTGCATAGTGCAATTGCTGGGCAAGAAAACATTGGCCACCAACGTTAAGCAGATAAACCAAGAGGATGACACCTATACTAGCTATGCCTATATGCAATACAGCTTACAAATTGACGTGTATGGCAATACGCAGGCGGAAAGCTTAGAAAAGATGCTCAAAATGCAAGTGGCGCTGCAAGACGATACCGGCGTCAGTTTTTGGAATGATAGGGGTATTTCTTTGCTTTACGCCGATGCTCCGCAAAACCTCACCTATGCCGATGAGAGTGGGCAGTATGTACCAAGGCAAAGTATACGGGTGCAGCTTTCAGCGTGGGATATAACGGCTATGGACGTACAAAGCTTTAGCGTTATTGTACCAAGAAATAAACCAGTTATATGAAGAATAAAAGGCATGGATTGCCACGCTCGCAAGCTCGCTCGCAATGACTTGCGGTAAAAACAAAGTCATTGCGAGGAGGCGTCAGCCGACGTGGCAATCCAGTATCCAAAACAATGCGCAAAGCGCAACCATTTAATAAGAAGGTAGAATTATGTCAATACCAGCCAGTCAGATAGTGCAAGTTAATGTGCGCACATTACCCCCGGGCGGCACAGACCTTGAGTTTAACGCCATGCTGCTTACACTCAACAATACAGTGCCCACGGAAACTATCTTGCAATTTACCGGGGCCACCGATGTGGGTGCATATTTCGGCTTTGAGTCTGAGGAATACAAGCTTGCAACGGTGTATTTTGCCGGATATAACAACAGTTTTTTAAAGCCCCGCAAATTGTATATGGCGAGACGTGTGGAGTCTGCCGCCCCGGCTTTTTTGCGTGGCGGAAAAGTATTAGAGAGCGTCACGGAGCTGCAAGGCATTACCGACAGCGGCCTCACCATAACCTTAAGCAATTACAAGGCGGAGCTTACCGCCATAGATTTCAGTTCTATTCTCACTTATTCTGACATTGCCGTTATTTTGCAAACGGCTATCAATGCCGTGGTGGACGGTGGCATTGCTTTTACGGCTGCAACCGTCAGTTACTCAAGTATTTTCGGTGCGTTTACCATCACCAACGGCGAAAGCGGTGTTTCCAGTCAAGTAGCTTTTGCGGAAAATGACATAGCCTTGCGTTTAAAGCTCACAGAAGCCACAGGTGCCATTATTTCCTACGGTTCCGACGCTTTGTCAGAAGCTGCACAAATGGAAAGCATAGTGGCTAAAAACCAAAATTGGGTCAATATGTGCCTTGCTTACATGCCTGAAGAGGATGAAGTTTTAGCTTTTGGAGAATGGTTTTCCACGGCTGAAGGCGGCGTTGGCTATGTGTTTTTATACGCCGATGACAGCCCGACGCTTTTACAGCCGGGCAGCGAGGCTACCATAGCCCATGCCATTAAAGAGGCCAATTTGGGCAATATCTCCGGTTGTTATGGGAATACGGAATATCCGATTTTTCTCGCCGGTGTGGCAGCAAGTATTGATTGGAACCGTGCCAACGCCATTGTTACCGCTGCCTTTAAGTCACAGCAAGGCTTAGCCGCCACTGTCACCAATGGCACCGATGCCGGGAATTTATACAGTCAAGGCATGAATTTCATGGGTGATTATGCCACACGCAACGACCAATTTGTTTTTAACTATGCCGGGCAGGTTTTCGGTGAATTTAAATGGCTTGACCTTGTGTGGGGTGCCATTTGGATGAAAAACGTTATTCAGGTCGCATGTATGAACGGCCTTACCTTGGCGGCTCGTGTGCCTTACAATACAAGGGGTTATACTCTTGTGCGTGCGTGGATCCAAGACCCCATAAACCGTGGGCTTAAAAATACTGTCATTGATACGGGCGTTGTGCTTTCCGAAAGTCAAAAGGCACAGATTAACCAAGAGGCCGGAAATATTGATATTGCCACCGAAGTTGAGCAAACGGGCTATTATTTACAGGTCGCCGATCCCGGTGCGCAGGCAAGAGTCAACCGTGAAAGTCCGCAAGTGGGCTTATGGTACACCTATGGCGGCAGCATTAACCGCCTTGATATTCCGGTTACGATTCTGACGTAAAGCAAAAAAGGCATGGACTGCCACGCTCGCAAGCTCGCTCGCAGTGACTTGCGGTAAAAACCAAAGTCATTGCGAGGACGAACGAAGTGAGGACGTGGCAATCCATGCTATCTAACATAAGGAAACTATTATGAGTAATTTAGGTATAGGCAATATTACATCGTCGAACTCCAGCACGGTGTTAACGGTAGAGTCGGTGTTTCCGCAAGGCGTAATTTTTCAATCGTACAGCACAGATGCAGCGTGGGCACTGGATGAGGTGCAGCTTGCGCAAGGTGATGTTGGTGTAGATGGCGTTTATACTGCCGGTTATACGCCCATGAAAAAAGTGATCACTTTTACTTTTAATGCATCTTCGCCAACGGTGCCAAGCTTGGAAGCTGTAGCCACAGCCATGGACACGGCGCAGACAATATTTGGTATGTCGCTGATTTTGACCATACCGAGTATTGGCAAAGTTTATACCTTTACCGAGGGTACCATGGTTAGCGGTAAGCGACTTGCAGACGGGGCTAAAGTCTTAAACGCTCAAACTTTTAAATTTGAATTTGGCAAAGTAAAAGCCAGTTCGGTTTAATATAGGGAGAAAAAATGCGCAAAACTAAGGAAATTACCATCACCGAAAACGGTAACAGCATGACTTTTTTGCTGACGCAAATGCCGGCCACACGCCTTGAACGATTTTTATTGCGCCTTGTGGTTTTGCTAGGCGGAGCTGTGGATAGCAATGTGGACTTTAGCAAATTGCAAAAAATCTTTGCGGAAAAACCGGAAAATGCCATCAGCACCATTTTTGCCAACATTAAAGGCTTGGATTTTGACACGGCCTATTCGCTCATCGACAGCCTTTACCCTTGCGCACAACAAAAAGCCGGTGGCGCATTGATTCAAGTGACCAAGGACAATGTGGATTCTATGCTTGGTGAGATAAGCTCTCTGATAACTTTGCAAAAAGAAATACTTGCGCTGAATTTTGATTTTTTTACAAAAGGCGCACAGTCAACTGGCGCCCAAGAGCAGAAGAATCAAGCGAATACATTCAATATGCGAATATCTCCGCAAACGTAGGTGTATGTATAAGCAAGGGCTTTGCTACGCTTAGGGAGCTTGAAGAATATTATTCCTATGGTGATTTGCTGGATATGGTTGAAGTTGCCATGGTGAATGCTGAAAATAAGAATTTGGCGTATGAGTATGCTCAGCGGAAATAGTGGGTAGTGATTAGTGGGTAGTGGATAGCCACGCTCGCAAGCTCGCTCACAGTGACTTGCATTTAGCACAAAAGTCATTGCGAGGACGAACGAAGTGAGGACGTGGCAATCCATAACCCAAAATAATGCGCAAAGCGCACCATAAACAAGGACAAAACATGTTAGTAGATGAACTCTTTATCAGCCTTGGCATAAGGCCGGAAGGCGTAAGGCGTGGGATGCAGCAGGCGGAAGGCTTTGTGCAATCCGGTCTTGACGGACTTAAGGGCATGTTTGCAGGATTTGCCGCCACTGCCGGGCTGGCTAGCATGTTTACGTCCTATATTGATGGTGCTAAGTCTTTAGACAAGTATAGTCGTATGCTGGGCATTAGTGCCGACAGTTTGCAATCTTGGCGCGGTGCCGCCGAGGCTGTGGGCGCAGAAGCAGAAAGTCTTGACGAAATGCTCATTGATATGACCGAGCATTTATCAGACATGGTGCATAACGGTTCGGGGCCGGCGCATGAGGTGTTGACTGCTCTTGGCATTTCCGCCAAAGACGCCGCCGGCAATATTAAGCCGGCAACACAAGTTTTGCTGGAGCTTGCAAAGGCCGGAGAGACGCTGCCAAAAGAGCAAATGCTAGCCTACGGTAAAATCTTTGGATTTGATAAACAAGTTATTGATTTATTACAGAAAGGAAAAACGGGACTTGAGGATCTTATAAAAGCAGAAAAAGAGCTGGCTGTATATCAGCAAGAAGACCTTGCAATTGCCAAGGAAGCGGCATCGGCTAATCGGGTAATGCTTAAAAATTTACAGAGCTTGTCGGCAATCATCATGCGTGCCCTTGTCCCGGCCTACTCCGCCGTTGTCTCTTGGCTCACCAAGGGCGTCAAATGGGTGCGAGAAAATCAGCAAATTGTAGCCATCTTTGCCGGTGTTCTTACAGCGGCATTTATTCCGGCACTTTATGGCATAGCCAAGGCCGGAGCGGCTGCCATGCTGCCATTTTTGCCGCTCATTGCCATTGTGGCCGGGCTGGCATTGGTAATAGATGACCTTGTGACCTATGTTAATGGCGGAAAATCTGCTTTTGAAGGCTTTTGGTCGATTTTTGGCACAGGTGAAGAAATCTCGCAAAATCTATCCGCTGCCTTTGAAAAAGTAAAAGCAGTGCTTGGCACCTTGCTTGATGTTATCAAGACCGTCGGTTCCGAGCTTTGGAATGCTTTTGGTCCTGCCATTGAAAATATTAAAGATATGTTCAGCGGTTTGATTACATTCATAGTGGGTATCTTTACCGGTGATTTTACAAAAATCGGTAAGGGGCTTCAAGATGTTTTTTGGGGAGCTGTACACTTTGCTCAAAATATTTTTAACGGCTTGGGTGATCTTTTAAGCAAGATTTTTGCCAAGCCTGCAAAGGCTATGTATGACACCATAGCCGGGGCTTTTGCCGCCGTTGTGGCCTACATTAAGCAAATATTTCAAACGGCTATTGATTATATTGTGGATAAGCTTAAAGCACCGCTGAACGCCGTAAAAAAAGGCTTTGGTGCCGTGGGTGACTTTTTTGGCTTTGGTGATGATGACGATGATGACGATGATGATGATGATGATGACGACAAGCCAAAACCAGCGGAAAAAGGCGGAAAGGCTACCAAAAATAAAGAAACGTCAGTCCTGACACCTTCTCCCGACAAGGATAAGTTTTTTAAGGAATATAGCGATGCCATGGGCTACGGCGCTGAATATGGTCTTGGTGAAGATAAGCCGGAGCAGAAAAGCACCGAAACAGTTGAAAAACATGAAAGTGTTCTTGAAAAAAATACTGTTACCAATACAGCCGAAAAACAAATGATTAAAGACAAGGAACACCTTTCAGAAAAAGAATTGCGCACGGAAAAAGAGCTACATAGAGAAGTTAAGGAAAAAGATTCGCTTAAAGAAAAAGAGCTGGTGCAAGAAAAAGCCGTGTTGCCGGTGGTCAATGTAGAAAATAAGCAAGCTGCTACTGAAAAATTTGAAAAAGTAATCAATAACTCCAGCTTTGAAGAGAGCATGGAAAGGTATGAAAAGCATGAAGAAACTTTTGAAAATAATACTTTTCATACCGTTGAAAAAGAAACAAAGCAACCGCAAGCCCCCGTCTTGGAACGCAATCCCAAAACGCAAGATGACAATATTTTAGAGGAAAAGCCCAAGGAACGGATTGAAAAAAGGAGCAACCGTGACCCCTTCGCCGGAATTTATGACGAAATAGAAAAAATGGAAGCTGAAGATGCAGAAAATGCCAAAAAGGCCGCAAGCCCTGCGTCAACTCCCTTGCCACAATATGGGGTTACAGCCGCCACAGCCCCGGCCGTAATTGAACCACAAGCAGCCGCCGCACCGGCTCCCGTAAATAACAATGTGCAAAACACAACCACAGTAGGCGCAGTGACCATTAATACCGCTGCCACCGATGCCAAGGGCATAGCCGGGGCTCTTGGCAAGGAAATGCGTAAAACTTCATTCGTTAACGCTGCAAATACGGGGTATAATGCAAAATGAGTTTAAATACTTGGGATTTAGTCAAAGACGGCGCAACGCTGGTCACCTTTGGATCTTTTATCAAACTTGAGAGCACAGCCGAGGCTACTGTTACCGATCAACCCATTGAAGAGGGTTCTTTTAATTCCGTCAATAAAGTCGCCAGCCCCGAGCGATTCACTGTGCAATTGGCTTTAACGGGCACGACGGGAGAAATTGCGGCAGCTGTGCAAACCATTAATGCGGAGGTCAAAGAAGCCAGTAAGCTACAAGTAATATCGCCGCACGGTGCAACGCCGGAAAGTTCGCTTGTAAAATTACAAGTGCAGGCAAGCCGAGATAATTTTTATTCTAAGCTAGTGGTTACACTTACATTGCAAGAAATTAAGGAAGTTCCGGCAACGTATACAGCGACAGAAGTGAACACAGACAGCAGTTCCGGTAGTGGCGGTGCTTCAAAAAAAGAAGCTAAGCCCATCAAAAAAGAGCAGGCCAAGAACCCGTCTGACGTAAGCAACCAAAACACGGGCAAAGCCCAAGCCGAACAACCTAAAGAGTCTGTGGCTTATAAAGCGTTTAAGACCAATAATCGTGGTTCCACACTCAATTTTGACGAATTTGAGGAATGAGGACATAGAATGATACTAGAGTTACCGTTATACGCCAATCCCAACCGCACATTTAAAATTTTATTGAGCGGTCAAGAATGTACCATAACTTTACGCCAAAAAGGACGGCGCATGTATTTTACATTATATGTGCAAGATACGCTTATCTGTCGTGATGCCGTGTGTTTGGACATGGTTCCTATTATTCAAGTGGCACAAAGTGTTTTCAAGGGTAATTTTGTCAGCGTGGACGTGCTTGGCAGTGACGCTCCGCAATATGATGGGTTAGGTACTCGTTTTTTTATTATTTGGTATGATAGTGATGACGATTTGGATGTGTTAAAAAATGAAGTGCTTTTAAGCGATAACTGGCAACCACAATAAATGAGAACAGTATGGCATTCACACAAAAAGCAATAGAAGTCACCGTTATCCTTGGCTCCGGTTCTTTTGCCGGCGGCGGCAACACTAAAATTATTAACGGCCTTGCCACCAAAGCCAGCGTTGAAAAAGTGGGACTTCCCGACAAAAATAAAGCTAATATTGAAATTACCGGTCTTAAAATTGAGGATATGGAACAAATGACCACGCTGGCTTTTTTGCCCTTGGAAAAACAAAAAAATTTAGTGCAGATTAAGGCCGGGGAGCTGGATGGTGAGCTTTCGCAAATTTTTGCCGGGGAGATTGCCACAGCGTCGGCTGATTTTAACAGTTCGCCAAACATTATTTTTACCATTGAAGCTTTAGCCGGATATTTTCCCGCACTAAAAGCCGTGCCTGCAACGTCAAGCAAGGGCAGCACCGACACGCCGGGCTTGCTTGCCAAACTTACCGGGCAAGCCGGATATACTTTCAAAAATGAAGGCGTCAGCGGTTCCATGCTCAATCCTTATTATGTGGGCAATCCCATAGAACAAATGCGCCAGATTGCTAAAGATAATAATTTTCAGCTTATTATTGATGACAATGAAGTTATTGCATTGCCCAAGGATAAAACACGCAGCGGCAGCACGGAAGTCTTGAGCAAGGACAGCGGCCTTATAGGCTATCCCACTTTTACGGGTGATGGTATTTCTTGCCGTTGCTATTTTACGCCGTCATTACAACTTGGCGGTATGGTGGAAATTGAAAGCATTGTGCCAAAGGCCAGCGGCAAATGGAAGATAACTAAGCTTAACCATGATTTGACGGCTTTTACTACGGGTGAAAACCCATGGGAGACGAGTTTTGAGGGGGTTCCGGCATGAGCGAAACATTAAAAGGCAATAACGACATAGAAGCTGGCAACAGCGAATTTAATCAACTGGAATTTTTTATACAAAATCTTATTAAAGCCAATGTAAACACGGCACTTCCTGTGCGAGTGGTAGCAGTACAAGCAGGCGGAGCAGGCGATAAAGCCGGAACTGTAGACTGCGTGCCGTTGATACAAGGTTATGATGGCAAGGACAAGGCTGTGCCGGTGACAAATATTTTTGCCGTGCCGTATACACGCATACAGGGCGGAGTGTGTGCTTTTGTGGTGGACCCGGAGCCGGGGGATATGGGCATTGCCGTTTTTGCACAGCAGGATATTTCGGGTTTAAGCGAAAAAGAAAGCAAGCCTCTTACAAAACGAAGCTTTAGCATGGCCGATGCCATGTATATTGGCGGTATCAGTAATAAGAAACCCGAAGCCTTTGTGGAAATTACTAAAGAGCAAGACATTAATATTACATGCAAAAAGCTGACAATAAAAGCCAGCGGCGGTATCAGCATAGAAGCAACTGCCGGCACGCAAATGCAGGGCGGTCTGAGTGCCACCGAAGATATTAAGTCCGGTACGATTTCTTTGCAGCAGCATGTTCACAGTGGCATACAGCCGGGCGGTGGTGATACGCAAAAGCCTGTAGGATAAGAATGCGCTTTGCGATTTTTAAGATTATGGATTGCCACGTCCTCACTTCGTTCGTCCTCGCAATGACGTGCGGTAAACGCCTAAAGTCATTGCGAGGAGCGATGCGACGTGGCAATCCATGCCTTTAAAGGATAACAACCATGGCAAACACATTAAAATTAAACAACGCTTGGGACATACAGCTAGACATTAACGGTAATTTGTTGCGTGTAAACGGTGACTATGCCGTTGCACAAAATGTGGCCAATGCCTGCCGAGCCTTTACGCAAGATATGTATTTCCATCAGCAAGACGGCGTACCGCATTTTTTGCTGGATATCGGCACAAGGCCTAATTACGGCGTTTTAACTGCCTATCTTGAGCGTGAGGCAAAAACCGTTGCTGAGGTGGCCACGGCAAAATTAACGGCTATCAGCGTAAATGAGCGAGTGCTTGAGGGTGATTTGCAGATTACGACAACAGGTAATAGTGTTATAAATATTGTTATATAAATATATTTATCCTCATGCCAGCTTAAAGGCATGGACTGCCACGTCCTCACTGCGTTCGTCCTCGCAGTGACTTGCGGATAAACAAAAGTCATTGCGAGGAGCGAAGCGACGTGGCAATCCATGATTTTTAACAGCTTTGGAGCAACACATGTCCAACATAATTTTTGACCCAAAAACAGGTCTTGGCGTACCCGATACTGCATCCATATATGCCACAGTGGCGGCAGAATGGCAAAACGCTCTTGGTTCTAACCTCAATACAGAGCCGTCTACCCCGCAAGGTCAGCTTATCACCACACAAACCGCCATGATTGCTGCCAAAAATACCGAGCTTGTGAAGCTGGCGCAGCAGTTTAATCCTCTTACCGCCGAGGGTGTGTGGCAAGATGCCATAGGCTATATTTATTTTTTGACACGCAATGTGGCGCAAGCAACCACCGTTGTTTGTCAATGTCGTGGCCTTGTGAATACCATCATCCCGGCAAACAGCGTTATTGAAGATACGAGCGGAAATAGATTTGTTTCCATATCTGACGCAGTTATACCACAGTCAGAAGTTATTGAGGTTACATTTGAGGCACAAGTGGCAGGAGTGTTGGAAGTTCCGGCTAATAGCGTAAACACCATCATTTCCGTCGTGCCCGGCTGGGATACGGTAAACAACGAGCTATCCGGAATTTCCGGACGACTTACGGAGACACAAGCAGCCTTTGAGCGTCGGCGCTATGCGTCTGTGGCTAAAAATGCGCATGGTACGGTAAGTGCGCTTTACGGTACGCTTGCTGATATAAACAATGTCATTGATGTTGTGGTTTTAGAAAATCGTACCAACGCACCGGTGGAGCAAGCAGGCGTGACCATTGACGGGCATAGCGTGTTTATTTCCATTTTTGGCGGTACGGATGCCGAAATTGCGCAGGCTATTTACTTAAAACTTGGTGCAGGATGTGGAACCACCGGCAGTGATTTGGTGACCTATGTCGCCACGGAATTTTATAACGCTGTGTATACATATAACATTACACGCCCTACACAAACGCCTGTTTTTATAAAAGTTGTCATTCGGGAGACAGAACGAACTCCGGCGACCATTATAGAGGATGTGCGTGCTGCCATTGTGGAAAATTTTAACGGCCTTGACGGTAGCGGTAATACAAGGGTTGCTATGGCTGATACGCTGTACGCAAGTAGATTTTACACGGCGATTATCAATGCAGGCGGTACGGAGCTTATTTCTTGCGAGGTTGGTTTTAGTGATGCGGCGTATTTGGATGATATCTTTATCAATGCCGATGTTTTTCCGGTGATTGAAAGTGCGAATATCAGTGTTGAACTTGTGACTTTGTAGATAATATGGACAGTTTTGAATATTTAGAATGGCTAAAAAAGTTTGAGGCTAAAAAAACAACGGATGATTGTTATACTCCGCCGCTTGTTTATGATGTTGTCAAAAATTGGGCAGTTAGAGAATATGGTCTTTTAGGACGCCAAGTTGTGCGTCCGTTTTACCCCGGTGGCGACTATGTGAATGCACATTATCCTGAGCACTGCGTGGTTATTGATAATCCGCCTTTTTCTATTTTATCTAAGATAGTGCGGTTTTATAATGAATGTGATGTTGATTATTTTCTTTTTGCGCCACATTTAACGCTTTTTTCGTGTAAAACTGAAACTAATTATGTTGTAACCGGTAGCACTATAATCTATGAAAATAAGGCACGGATTAAAAATTCTTTTGTAACAAATTTAGGTTCTTATATTATTAGGACAGCACCGGAGCTTGAAAGAGAACTAAAAACACTCAGAAAAAAAGAAAGAAAATTAAATAAATACAGTTATCCTAGTAATGTTATTCGTTCCACAAGTGTGAATGTTGAAAATAATTTTTTTGTGAAAAAAGATGATGTTCGCTTTATAACTCACTTGTTTAATAAAAACAGCAATAAAGTAAAACTTTTTGGCGGTGCTTTTGTTGATCGCAGCGCAAAAACAGAACACTCAACAGAAATAGAAACAGATCTTATCCAGTTGTTTTTAGAGTAGGCGTGAAAACTATGGCAGAATACACAAAATTTCTAGGCTTTGAAGGGCAAGGGTTGTTTGGCTTCAACCAATACCCCTTCGTCCATGAGCCTTTTTATATCACACCGCCAAAGCTGCCGGATTTTGTGTACATTGAGCGTGATTTGGACTTTGATTTTGAGCCTGTACCCGTAACTTTACAAAGTCAGTATTCTGCAAGTCCGAGCATCAAAGCGTTAACAGTAAGTTTTGAAAATATCTTGCCTTTTAAGGATATTGAGCTTTTTTACAGCAAAATATTCAATATTTACACCGCCGAGGGCGTAGGGCTTGATATTTGGGGGCGTATCCTTGGCGTGGGACGTTTGATTGACGTGCCCGTGGTTGATGCTTTCGGCTTTTTTGGTTCCGGCTTGACAGGCTTTAACCAAGATAATTTTTATTATGAGGCGGCGACCAATACTTACAAGATGCCCGATGAGGCGTATCGCAAGTATTTATTACTGGTTAAAGCTTTTTCCAATGTGTCTGACGCCACGGCTTTTAGCATAAATTATATCTTGTCGCAATTATTCCCGGGCAAAGCGTCGTATGTGCTCAATGCCGGTGTTATGCAAGTACGCTTTGTCTTTGAATTTTATTTAGACGGCTTAGAGAAAAGTATTTTTGATTTAGGCTTAATTAACCGCGGCGCAGGTGTGGGTTATGAATTTTACGAAATACCTACCACAGAAACTTTTGGCTTTGCCGGTAGCGGTTTGCAGGGTTTTAATAATGGTGTTTTTAATGTGTATGGTGTTAAAAATATTGACTAATGAGGTTTAATTATGGCTTTACCCGAATATCCTAAAGAAATGCCTTCGCCATTTGCGGCAGACGGCAATAAAAATTCCATTCCGGAAAACTCTGCCACCGGATTTTCCTATGAGCAAGGATTTCCGCCCATCACGCAGATCCCGCCCGGGGCCGGTGGCCTTGCGCCTGACAGAGCCGACTTTAACGGCGCATTTTTTGAGCTTTCCGAACATGCGTATTTTACGCAAGCCGGCGGCGTGTATAGATGGTCGGAAACGTTAGATTATCCTTTAAACGCACAAATAGTGGGCAGTGATAACAACTATTATAAAGCTTTGCAAACAAGTGGACCCAGTACGGCAGCAGGCATTAAAAACCCTCTTAATGAGCCTACTTTTTGGAGCTTGATTGATACCAGCGGCAAGGTTGAGCTTACCGATAGCGTCACCACAACCTCAAGCGTTATAGCGGCCTCGGCAACGGCGGTAAAAACGGCATATGATAGGGCTAGCACCACGGCAACAACGTCTCGTGCCGGTATTTCGCAACTATCCAATGCCACAAACTCCAGCAGTCAGTCAACGGCAGCAACATCTTTAGCCGTTAAGAATGCCTATGACTTGGCACAATTGGCGCTTGACTCCGGCGGCGTGGCTTTGACTGATAGCGTCTCCACAACTTCAAGCACTATTGCAGCATCGGCTACGGCGGTAAAAACGGCTTATACTAAAGCCAGCACTACGGCAACAACGTCACGTGCCGGTATCGTGGAGCTTTCCAACGCTGTCAATTCTACCAGCCAGACCGAGGCGGCAACTTCTTATGCCGTTAAGCAAGCCTATGATGCCGCCATAGCCGGAGGCGTCGACCTCACTGATCGTGTAGACCTCACCTCAAGTGTGATAGCGGCATCCGCAACTGCGGTGAAAACGGCTTATGATAAGGGGGTTACAGCTCAAAATGCAGCTAATTCTGCGCAAGACACGGCCGTTTCTGCACAAAATTCTGCAAATACAGCAAAAAGCACAGCCGATTCAGCAGCCACAGCTGCCAGCACTGCTCAAGCTACGGCAGATGGCAAGTGGACAGCTGCCTCTGCAACTACGTCTCGTCAAGGTATTGTACAACTATCCACATCTTTTAGCAGCACCTCGTCAAGTGTTGCTGCTACGTCATCGGCTGTAAAATATGCATACGATAGAGGAACGGCAGCTCTAACAGCCGCCAATACAGCGCAAAGCACAGCCAATGCTAAAATGAGCAATTTCTACGCCGAGGACGGTGATGGCACAGCTGTTGCCATTAGCAATGGACAGTATATTCAGTTCTTTGAAGGCAGTAATATTGATATTAACTTTACGGATACGTCACCAGGGACAATTAGCGATCCCTATGAACTGACTTTTTCCGTACCTAACGGATCCACGTCCACAAGGGGATGTGTACAGCTTTCAACATCTACGACCAGCTCAAGCACGACAACGGCGGCAACGTCTAGTGCTGTGAATGCGGTGCGGGCGCTTACCGGGCAGGCGTATGTGACGGCGACGTGGAAGGCCAGTGACGGGAGTAGCTGGTATATTAAATTTAGTAGTGGGCTAATTTTACAAGGCGGTAATCAAGACAATCTCAATACGACTATAACTTTTCCAATATCTTTTTCGACGACTACATATACCACAAATATAGGATTTAATATGCATAATAATGGCGCACAAGTTATAGATAAGTATACAAATCGGATAGTTACGTCATCTTATACGCAAAACACTGATATGCGAGGCGGATGGTTTGCCGCAGGATTTTAAGGAGTACTTATGACTAAAATACAAAATTTTTATATAGGACAAACGTTTCAAACCCCTAAGCAAGAGTTTATGGAAGAAAACCACATGGGAGATGATGGCGTAGAAGTTGTCGTTAAAATCCCACTACCGTTACCTTGGGAAAATTACCCTCCGGAAGCGGCGGTATGGTGCAACCAAAACAATGCAATGTTGCAAGATAATGCAGACGGCACCTTTACCATTGTTGCCGTGCCTGCCCCAACGCCGGAAGAGTTAAATGCTGTGCGGCTGTATGAAATCAACGCAGCACTGGCAGAGCTTGATGTAAAGTCAACTCGTGCCTTGCGTGCGGTAGTTTCCGGGATGAGCACAGATGCCGATGTGCAAGCTCTTAAGGATAATGAGGTTAAGGCAGCATCATTGAGGGAAGAGCGAGCATCATTGCTTGCTTTGGAGAAATAGTATGTCAATATTGTTGTATGAATACCAAAAATTCACTAGGGCTACGAGCCCCGGTGAGGATTTGCTGCATATTAATGATGGGCAACAATTTCATATTAAAAATTGTGTTTTTGAGCCAAGCGGAGCACCTGATACATATGATGAGTGCCTTGGCATTGTGGATTCCGGCGATGGGCTTATCGAAGATACTATTTTTAGGGGAGCCGGAAAGGCGTGTTTGATTAATAACGCCGCCGATACCGTTGTTACCTTTAGAAATTGCGTGTTTACGGAATGTAGCCGCCGCTTTCCACTGGTCAACAGCGGCATGGTGATTATGGAAGAATGCATATTTGCACCATGGGGCAGGGATGAAAGCTTTTATGTAAAAAGCGGAGCTGTACGGGCAAGGGGCGCAAACGCATATGTGCATCTTAAAAACTGCCTGTTTAAGCAAGATTCACTGTGGCAATGCCTAACTCGCAAAAACGCTTTTAAGGACTTTATACACACACTGTCATGGCCATATTTTGGACCCGGCTTTGCTCGGGCAGCAGTGGCTGAAAATGGAGCTCGAATTTTGGTTGAAAACTGTAAGAAAAATCGTTGGTGGCTAAAATTAGAGTAAGTTTATTTTTACAATGATAGGGTTTGTGTAAAATTTAATAAATTAAATAGATTACATTAACTTTAGTTAAAATGTCGATATTATTTATATAAAGTACAATAAACCTAGCGGTTATTTATTGTACTTTGTATTTTGTAAATTGTCAAACTTTGCGATGCTGCATATTCTCATTTATTTTGGTGAAATTCTCATTTATTGCGACAGCTCACAATTAATCCTTTCCAGTGGATTGTTAGTTCGTATATGCCGCCAATGCTCGGATGGG
>CAYJHK010000001.1:0-39492 GCA_964369515.1 uncultured Desulfovibrionaceae bacterium | reverse complement strand
TTTTCCAAAAAGGTCCCTCCCCCAAGAAAATTTTTACAAAATTAGAATCACGTGCTTGTTCTGACTAATGTGAAGAAGGAAGAGGAAAGGGTTAAGGAAGCGGAATGGAAGGACTTGTCACCTAGCAGGCTGTTGAAAAAGTGCAATCTACTTCGTCAGACTCGTTTTTTGCTCCGGTCATGTATGTCTGTATACACTCCCTACGCAAAAAAACTTCGTCTTCCTCGTATCTTACACTTTTTGAACAACCTGTAGGAAAACGATAAAGTTAACATTTTATTAAAAAACTTTTTGGAACAGATTTTTTCAACGGACTGATAAGCGCAATGATTAAATTACAAACATGGCATATTTTTTTGTAACATTTGCTCAGCTTTTTGTAGTTGTAATTGCAAAATTTCAGATGAAATTACTTCACTTTCATTGGCAATTATTCTTCTTTTTTGGCCTGATTTTAAAAACTCATTCAAAATTATGCACGCCCATTTAATTTTCCATAAAGGAAAGTGGGATTTAAAGCGTACCATAAAGTTTTTATCTATTTCAATGAACTGGCATTTTTCACAAACCATATTAAAGAAATCTTGTCTTTCTGCTTCAGTCATGGGCAGTGCCGGGTGTAATATAGTATCACAAATCAACTTCACAGGGTCATCTTTTCCAAAGTATTCGAAATCAATAAATTTTAAGCCTGCATTTGTTCTTAAAGCATTGTGCAAACCAAAATCAGAAGGGCTTGGCATACATAATTCAGAAGACAGTGCCATATCCACAAGTATGTTATTTTCTGCATAAGCCTTATAACTGAGCTTAATGCTCTCTTCATAAATGGGGATAAGTTCCCATTTTAAAAAAGCACTAAGCTTATTATATTCAAGCTCAAACCTTTGTTCTCGTTTAGCGTTTAGCAGGCGGTCAATACGTTCTTGAATATGTATGTCCAGTGCTCGTAAATTAAAACAAGCATCAGCGGCGGGTGGCAATACCTGTGCGAATTCTCTTAATTCGTAAAGTTCTTTGAAAAAATCTGATAATTGTTCAATGTCATTATTTTCAATTGTTTTAATTGCTGCACCATTTATCCAAGTTGAAATAATCTGTTCATATCGAACATCTCTCATTAATGCAGTAGGTTGCTTATTTAGCCCGTATTCTTCTAAGAAACACCATGCACGCCACTCTGCGGCATCACGTTGCCTAGGGTCATCTGCTACACAGCAAATATCTTTTATTGCGACAGCTCCAATAGGTGATTGCCAATGCCATACTCGGCTATTTCTGCCACCATGAATGCGAGTTTTTTCTTTTTGTGGTGTAAAGAAAAGCGATAAAGCATTAAAACTACGTAATATTGAACAATTATGAACGTTTGGAAACTCTATGCCTTGCGGGCAAAACATAATTTTATGCACTGAGTTTGGAAAGGCATCATGTCCTAAAAATTCTGGTAAATCATCTATGAAATCGGTGCAATTTACTCTTGCTATAGCAGCACATTTTTCAGTCATGCTATTACAAAAGATAACATTTTCACTTGGTATAAATGAGAAAATCCCCTGTTCTTCTAAAAAGTTCAAAGCACTTTCTCTTAAACTGACAGTTTTTTCTTTATCAATATCAGCGTATTCAGTTTTATGGCTAATGATATATAATTTTATATTACTTTCAGTAAGCCATTTTAGAGCATCTCTGACAAATGGAAATAAAGATGCTTTGTGCAAATAGCTACCATAAGCATACCACTGTAATTTTTGCCATTCAGCATCTGTATAGAGTTTGCGTACCCTATTCCTCACTGCTGTTTTATTAGCAGGGGTATTAAGATCAATAAGTTCACTTTCTACTGCAAGGTTATAAAAAAGTTGATTATAATTAATAAGAGTATTATCTAAATCTATACCTAAAATAAAGTTTGGCATTACATCACGCTACAAATTAAAATTGTCTCAAATAGTCGAAGCTGAAAAACGCATTTTCATGCATTTTTCAGAAAGGCACGCTCACTCCAAATGCCCCTTCGGGGACGCCGCAAGTGAATTGCGGCTCATTTTACGTGGCGCAAAATTTTCGCTTACGCTCAAATTTTGTTAATCGTCACTGAAAAATCATGTTTAAGCTTCATAAAAATGCCGGAAAAGTGCACTTCGCACCCTTGTTTCCTGCATTTTTATTTGCGCATTTTAACTAAAAAGTTGTTTAATTTAAGTTTGTTATCATGTTTTTCAGTGGCGACTAAATAAAATTTACATGGGCATTAGGGTGGGTCAATTCCCAAAGATAAGCATTTATGGCGTCCATGCGACAATTTATGCGACAATTTGAAGCGTCAAAGGAGTTGGCAATCCATTCAAGATGTCTTTTGCGCACATTACTTTCCCAAATTTCTTTAAAATTTTGTCGATTTATATTGCCATATATAAATCTCTCATCGCTTAAAAAAACACTGCAACCCCAAACATTTCCTTTAGCGTCAATATAGCTCCAAAAAGGTAAAGCTTGGCAACGGTTATATGCTTTTTTTCCAATAGCTTGACGGTGCATAGTTTCATAACGAAAAATACATTTAAAAGTATTTGTATTTAATGATTCAAGTTGTTGCGCTAGTATATCGCAATCTGAATAACAAACATTTTCATAATTATTTGAAATACCTTGCGGATGTTGCGAATATGGTTTAATAACTAAATAGTCAACTCCAAGCCCACGGATTTTTTGTGCAAATTGAAATGCTGAATCTCTGTTTTCAGGCAGTAAAATCATTTGCATACCAATAGTACAAGAACTATTTTGTTTTTTGCGAATAATTACAGCTTGCTCAATATTAGCTAATACTTTATCAAAATCAGAAGAATTTGTTCCATGAATTTTGGCATAACTTTCTTTTGTGCCGGCATTGCAGCTAACCTTTATCCAGCTCGTTATGGGCAGTAATTCTTCTGATTTTTCAGGCGTAAGTAAAACGGCATTGGTCGTAAAGGCTATATCGATGCCTGATTTTTTGGCATTTTCAGAAAGGGTAATAATGTTTTTATGTAAAAGTGGCTCGCCCTCACCGGCAAACATGATAGACTTAAGTCCATATTCACCCATTTCTGCTAAGCGTTCAGAAAAAAGCTCAGTTGGTAAAAAATTAGCCTTATACCCCATGAAATCAAGTCCACAAAATGAACAGCGATGATTGCAGGCACCGGATGGACTCACTTCCATATATATGGGAGCAATTATCTTCCCGTTGAGCCAATCGGCTACACGTTGTGGATGTAGATTAAGTTTGTGGCTGTCTATACGAAACTTGTCAGCACGAGTTTTATCAGTGGACAAAGCAAACTCCCTAATTTATAAGAATATTCATTAATTTAATTCTCTTTGTATTGCACTCCAAAGTGCCGGTATAGTATGTTCATGCCTACCACAAACATATAAACTTTCACCACCATCAGATACTGTGCGTGAAAGCAATGTTTTCCATGGGCGAAAATAGTAACGAGGGTCATTTTTTTTCGCTTCCTCATGTATATTTTGGGGTAAATTCTGCAAATCGCAAACCAAGGACGTGAATTGCTTTATACTGCGTCCTTCTTGCTCTGCAACATTGCGCACCATGGCCAAAGCTTTTAAAAAGACTTCCGGTGCCATAATTGCACTCCCAAATGTATATACACAACCATGCTCTAACTTTTCAAGCTCATTTGTAAAAATAAGAAAATCCGTATAGCTTGCACCGCCTAAAGCTTCTCCATTGCAATTTGGGTGTTCATGAATGATATCATGTCCAATGCCAATATGTACCGTTATAGGAATGCGACACTCCCAAGCTTTTGCAAAAATACTGTAATGTTTATAGGCATAATTTCCGTTAGCAATTTCACGTGCTACAGATTCACCAATGCCGAGACCATTTTTCCAGCCACTATTTATGATATCATTTAAACGCCCTGTTTCTTTCCATAGTCCAAATTGACCATTCTTAATATATGTGGCTACGGATTCAGTTGTTGCTCCGATTAGAGCAAATTCAAAATCATGAATAGCACAAGCACCATTAAAAACAAGGCAGGAAATAAAACCTTGCTCCATAAGCTCAAAAAGATAGTTTTGAACACCTGAGCGGATGACATGCGCACCGCATTGAAAAATGCGAGCTTTATTTGCTTTTTTTGCGGCAATAAGTTTTTTTGCTGCGATTTGCAATTCCGGTTCTATTTCATTACATTTATTTAACGGTGAAATAATATCTCCGTGTAGGTCATGTTTACGCTCTTTTAATGGGAGTAAACGTAAACGCTTGCGGTCAAATAAAGTATAGCTTGACATATATATACTACTTTAAAATGGCTGTTATATAGCGAAGCATAGCATTTTTACTGACAGCTTTGGCATTGCCAATGGTTTCAACAGCAAGAGAGCCTGCAATATTACCGCAAAATCCCATTAAATCTATGGGAAATCCTAGTCTTGCTCCCATAGCTGCAATTGAAAAAAGGGCATCGCCTGCACCGACGCGGTCTATGACATTAGATGCAAATGAAGGCGCACGAGTAAAATCTTCACGCAAAACAGCACAACCCTTTCTGCCTTCGGTAACAAGTACAGTTGGACAAGAAAGGCGATGTTGTAAATCTGTCATCATTGCACTTGTAGTGATTTTTTGATTGCGATATTCCAAAGTAATCTCATGTCCGGCTAAAGATATAAAGTCAGCTCTTGGATAGCGGCTAATAGTATGGTAACCACGATTTCCGGCATTGGCTTGTGTATTTACTGCTAAAAATTCAGCATGTTCTGAGATTAAACTTGCTAATTTTGCACTTATGCAGCCATGTCCAAAGTCTGCTGCAATTACAAGGTCATACTTTTGTATGTCTTCTAATATCCAAGCTTGCATAGCTTGTTCAATATCTTCGGGGAGGGGCGAAGCCTCCATATGATAAACTTCAATCAACTTTTGAAAGCTATAGCCGTCCATAATGCGTTGTTTACGGACTGTAGGACTATTTGGGCGCAAAAAAGGTTTAAAGATGATGTTTTCATTTAAATGCTCACGAATCCAATTTTCTTTATTATCATCACCGAGTACAGAGCAAAGTGTAACACTGCCGGCTTGTTGGGCTACATGGTTGGCTATTGCTGCGGAACCACCGGCAAACACTTCTGATGATTGAAAATTAACTGCAAGAACAGGGTCTTTTGACGATGCGCCAAGAGCTGAGCAATAAATATACTCATCTAAAATCATATCACCAAGCACCAACACATTTAATGATTTCATGCGATTTAGTTCAAGAAAAATTTGGCTGTCAGTGTAGCGTTGTTTAAATTGCCGTAAATATTCACGACATTCATCAGAAGATTGTGACAGATATTGATTGATGAGGTTTGATGATGAAAACACAATATCTTCCACAAAGTGTATTGTAGCACCTATTTCTTCTACGACACTATTTTCACGGGCAATCTTGCCTGTTGCATCTTCTAAGTTTTTAAATTCAGAACCTTTTGAATAAATATCAGGGCGTAGCAGGCGTAAAGTTTCTTCGGCTGTTGCCCAAGCATTGATGGCGGCATAATCTACGCAATCAAGAGATGCTATTGCTTCCAAGCGTAAGTGCTCAGAAAATGCAGGACGCCCAGGCCCTTTATCAACGTAATGATCCGGTGACATTGTAACAACAAGGACATCTCCGAGTTTTTTAGATGCTCGCAAATAGCGGATATGCCCTATATGCAGAAGGTCAAAGACTCCATGACATAGAACAATTTTCTTACCTTCTTTACGTAGCTTACTTATAATATTAGCTATTTTTTCAAGTTCTTTTTTATACTTCTTATCTGCTTCTAGCATGATTTACCCTTCAAATGATTTTTCCAAGATAAAACCATGCAGTCTGTCCAATGGTGTAAAATTGCTGCATGTATTGTTTCTGCAAGCCCATATGTTTGTACCGGAGCATATATGTTCAAATCTCCAAGAGTCCGGCTTTTATTATCTTTTTTCATAGCTGAAAGTGTAATAATAATCATATTCAAAGAGCGAGCGGTGTTTATTGCCCTAATGATATTGGGTGAATTTCCTGAGCTTGAAATTGTTATCAACATATCCCCGGCATGTCCCAAGCGAGAAATTGGTTCAGAAAAAATATGCGAAAAATCTATATCATTTCCAAGAGCTGTTAATAAAGAAGCATCTGAAAAAGTGAGGGTTTTTAAAAGTGCATTTTTACCAAGGTCTGTTGCATAATGACTTGCCATTGCAGCACTGGCTCCATTGCCTATCAGGAATAAATTGTTCCCGTTATTTCTTGTGTTTTCACCTAAATTTTGCCAAAACAAGAATGCGTCTTCTGGAATAAGCTCTTTGTTTTCAGTTTGGAAAGAAATTGTTGAAAGTCCTGTTTGTACGCTTTTGGTAAAATTGTCCCAGCTCATATTTTACTCCGTGTTTATATAGACAATTGATATTAGCTTTAACAATCCGTGGCAAAAGTAGTAACTTAGCTTGGTGTTTTCTATCGCAAACATTTTCCTAGACTTAGTTTATATTCTAGTACATTTAAAAGCAAGTGCAAAATGTTCTCGTACATAAAAATTACACGGCGTTCTAATTTGAAATTCGGACAAAATATAATATTTTGTGTTAAAATGTAACTTTTTAGTGGGTAGTGATTAGTGGCTAGTGGGCAGTAAATGTTGAGCGTAGCAACCTCATCAACTAACCACTAACCACTACTAACTAGTCGAAGCTGAAAAACGCATTTTCATGCATTTTTCAGAAAGGCACGCTCACTCCAAATGCCCCTTCGGGGGCGCCGGAAGTGAATTCCGGCTCATTTTACGTGGCGCAAAATTTTCACTATCGTTCAAATTTTGTTAGCCGTCACAGAAAAACCATGTTTTAGCGTCATAAAAATGCCGGAAAAGTGCATTCCATGCCCTTGTTTTCGGCATTTTTATTTACATATTTTAACTGAAAAAATATTTAATTTTAGACTGTTAACATGTTTTTCAGCTTCGACTATATTAGAAAAACAATGATATTTATCAATAACGTATGCTCTTTTGCTTAGTAGTTTTCCACATACTTCAAGCCATACTGCGAATGCCATTGTTTCACCAATGCTTTGGCGTCCTTAATTTCTTTCTCACTCATATCCTCAGCTACGCTGTCACGATTTTCTGCGGCATTACTCACGTCTTTGCGAGCTGCCATGTCAAAATACGCCCAAGCCTTAACATTATTACTCTTCACCCCTTCACCGTTGGCATAGAGCAAGCCCAAGAGGTATTGCCCTGTCTCCTCAAAAGCCTCCGCTGCCTCACTGGCGTATTTAAAGGCTTTATCATAATCTTGTTCCACACCATGCCCATCATGATAATACATGCCAAGCAAGGCACTGCCAAGGGATTCATCTTCTTCAATGGCTTTTTTGGCATAACTTACGGCCTTTTCGTAGTCAGCTTCTCCCACATCTCCATCGTGATGAATCCAGCTTAACACAGCATAAGCCAAGCCCACATCGTCTTTGGCGGCTTTTTCCGCAAGTTCAAAAGCGTATTTTGTGTCCGCCTCCACGCCATCGCCTGTGCAATAGAGAAGAGCCAATAAACCCATGGCTTCGGTATCTCCAACCTCTGTGCCACGTTTGGCAGCACGCACGGCTTTTTCCACATTACGTTCTATGCCCAACATTTCGCCTCGAAATGAAAAAAGCGCAAAGCCGGATGCATATTCAGCATCTTTTTCAGCCGCTTGCTCTAACAATTTCATGCCTTCCTCTACATTTAAGAAATCAACTTCAGTGAGGTAGATAAAGGCCAGCAATGCTTTGGCGTTATTATCATCATTTTGAACTGCTTTTCTAAACCAATATAGGGATTTTTGCATGTCCTTGGGGGCAGAATCACCTTCCCAATAAGCAAGGCCAAGATATGCTTGTGCTTCGGCATTGCCTTCCACCGCCATGGGATAGATATCTTTAGCATCGCCCGTAAGACCGTCGCTACCGGGAGCAGAGCCGGAGTCGCTGTCGGAGTCGTCATCACTTAAATCAAAGGATTTGGTTGCGTAAGGCCCTTTGCGCTTATTCTCTGCCAACTGCTGCGAATGCTGCGAAGGTACATCTTCACCGCCCTCAATGCGTGGCTCCACACCGGCAGAGCGCAAAAAAGCAATGGCAGCCCGTGCGGTAAGTGCGGCGTTGACGTGAGAGCCCTCCCCTTCTTCCGCAGAAATCCAAGTGTTTACGCCAACCACATGTCCACGGCTATTGACGAGCGGTCCACCGCTGTTGCCCTTGGCAATATTAGCTGAATGCAAAATGCTGTTCATTTTTGTATCGGTCGTTATGAAAGCATTGACAACACCTTCTGTGGTAATGACCGGCGGCACAACGTCGCTGTCTCCGCTAAGCAAGGCGTCGGTATTCTTATCAAATTGCGTATAGGCATAGGGAAAGCCCCACGCATTCACCCTATCGGAGCGGTTCAAATTAAGATTAAAACTCAAGATGGGTAATTTGACGGGAGGCGTAAATTGCAACACTGCGAAATCATCCACATTGTTATCAATCATTTTGATAAGCTTAGCTTTTACCGGTGTAAAACTTTTTCCTGTTACATAAAAACTGCTGCCGCCTTCAACCACATGCCCATTGGTGAGAATGTAGCCATCGCCCACTACGAAGCCCGTACCAAGGCTGACATCGCCGTCACTGTCAGCATAAAAAATAAAGACCGTACTTTCTTCCATGGTCTTGGTTATTTTTATACGCCGATTTTCTGCTTCACGGATGATGCTGTCAATATCGCTGTTCTTGGCGTGCGCCACAAAACTACCGGAAAGCGGAAGCATTTGCACAAAGACAAACAATAACAAACAAGGGAAAAATGATGTAGCTTTAGATGAATTTTTGTAAAACTTTTTCATGGTTAACTCCTCAATAAAATCTTTACCTAGCTAACAAAAATTTTATCCATTTACAACGAAAAATTCTTCCGATAAATTGTTGCTTTTTTACAAAAATACATGTATGAAGCCTGCACAGGATGACTTTATTATTTTATCTGTCTGCCAAAAAACGCCGTTAGCCACATCTTTTTTTAAATAAATTTGATAAAATTTAAATATTTATACACATTTTACATATTATACACCTAAACTTTTTAAGGTGCTTGCCGTATAAATACAACGACACACAGTGGTTAATTTCCTATCAGACAGGCGAAGCTTCCATTTTTCAACCGGCTATCATCATTAGGAGCTCTACATGTTTGCACAGCTTAAGAAACTTTCACCCCATGAATCTATTGAAGATTTTTGTCAAAATGTTTTAAATACATTACCAATAGCCTTAAGTTGTTGGACAATTGAGGGGCGCCCTGTATATTGCACCACTACTTTTCTGAAATCTTTTGAAGTGCAAGATATGGATGAATATGTTGCCACATACAGCAAATTCTCACCGGTACTGCAAGCATGTGGCAGAAGCTCCGTTGAACTTGGTTTGCAATATTTGCAGCAAGCTTTTCGTGAAGGAGAGTGTCGTTTTATTTGGACACATCTCAATAAGTTCGGCGATGCATTTCTTGTGGAATACAACTTAGTGCGCATGAATCATGCCGGCCAAAATATTGTGATATCATATTATACAGACTTACAACAAGCTTTTAACGATTTACATGAAAAAGTAAAAGCCCAAGAACGTTTCGAGTCCATTCTCGATGCTGCGCCCATGAGTGTAAATATTTGGAGCAAGGACAATGTGGTGCTTGACTGCAATCTGGCTACGCTTGAACTATACGGCTTTACCGATAAAGAAAGTTTCAAAAAAGACCCATGGGGAATTAATCCTACTTATCAACCCAATGGCAGATGTTCCATTGAATTTGGGCATGAGTACCTTGAAAGGACGCTAAAAGAAGGTCAATGTCACTTTGAATGGGAATTTAAAAGTCTTCAAGGTGAAAAAATTCCGGCTGATGTCATATTAACAAGGGTGAAACTTGACGGTGAAGATGTGGTCATAGAGTATACCCGAGATTTGCGAGGCATACGCAAGACTGAAGCTTTGGCGCAAGAAGCCGAAGAGCGTATGCGCATAATGTTTGACTCCATGCCGCTGTGTGCAAATTTTTGGACAAAAGACTTTCAAAATGTTGATTGTAATTTGGCCGCCGCAAAATTATTTGGTTTTGAAAATAAAGAAGAGTATCTGGAAAAATTTTTGGAACTGTCTCCGGAAGTCCAACCTGACGGTAGAACTACGCACCAATGGATACATGAAAAAATGACCGCAACCCTTGAGCAAGGATACAGCCGTTTTGAATGGCTACATCAAGACTTAAACAAAGAAATTATACCCGCTGAAATTACCTTGGTACGGGTTTTGTTTCGCGGTGAATATCATGTCATGGGTTATACCAGAGATTTGCGGGAATTTAAGGCCATGGAAAAAAAGGCGACGCTTGTGGAAGAGCGTAACGCCATTATAACGGAAAATGTACCGCTTTGCATTATGTTTTGGAGTGAAACCGGTGAAATGATTGACTGCAATAGAGAGGTTTTACGGATTTTCAAATTTGAAACCAAGGCAGAGTGTATTAAAAACTGGTACAAGATTTCACCTACCTATCAACCCGACGGACGTATTTCCAAGGATACTGTATGGGCAAACCACTTGGAAACCTTAGAAAAAGGTTCCATGCACTTTGAGTGGTTGCATTGCACCCTTGACGGTGAACTTGTCCCCATGGAAATTTATCTTGTGCGCTCAATGCTCAACGGTCAAGCAGTAGTGGTTGCTTATGCCAAGGATTTACGGGAGCTTAAAGCCACGGAAGAGCTTGTCAAAGAAGCAGAATTGCGCAATACCATTATGCTGGATTCCTTGCCCATGTGCGTCAATTTTTGGGACGAAAATTTTCAGCTCATTTATACCAACTTAGAAGCGGTAAATATTTTTGGCTTTAATGATAAAGAAGATTTTTTGAAAAACTTTTATAAAACTGCGCCTGAGTTCCAGCCCAATGGCTTGAAAACCAAGGATATAATGTTACAAATGCTTGATGATGGTTATAGTAAGGGAGTTGCAAGAGCAGAACTCATCTGCCAACACGCAATCACACTTGAACCTATTCCTGTGGATGCCATCACCATGCGCACTTCGTATCAAGGAAAACGTGGCATTATTGCCTATATTAAGGACTTACGAGAACAGAAGGCCATGCTGCAAGAAATAGCCGAAAATGAACAAAAGTTGCTCGAAGCCAAGGAACTTGCCGAGCAAAGCACCAAGGCTAAGGGTGAATTTTTGGCCAATATGAGTCATGAAATTCGCACGCCCATGAATGGTATCTTGGGCTTATTGCACCTTTTAGAACAAACTGATATGGACGACACTCAAAAAAGCTATGTACAAAAAAGTGTTTTCTCTGCCCAAAATCTCATGCGCATCATCAACGATATTCTTGATTTCTCCAAAATTGAAGCCGGAAAATTGCATATGGAATCCTGTCCCTTCACCTTGGGAGCTATTTGTCAAGAAGTTCAGGATCTTTATGTCTCAGTGAGCACGGAAAAAGGCTTAAAACTGAACGTGAGTGCCGGGGATCAAGCTGATGTGCGAGTTCTTGGGGATGCCCTGCGTTTAAAACAAGTACTTTTCAATCTCGTGAGCAATGCCATTAAGTTCACTCGCTCAGGTACTGTATCGTTGGAAGTGGAAAGCTCGTTGCGCAATGGAAATGAACTATTTTGCACATTTGCAGTGCGTGATACCGGCATTGGTTTAAGCCCCGACCAAGTGGGGCGGCTTTTCTCAGCTTTTTCGCAGGCCGATAATTCCGTCACTCGTAAATTTGGCGGCACGGGGCTTGGTTTGGTAATTTCTCGCAGTATTATCACCATGATGCGTGGAAATATTTGGGTTGAAAGCGAACTCCATGTGGGTTCGACCTTTTATTGCACTGCCATTTTTGAACTTGACCATGCGGCGGAAGAGATTAAAAATAATGAAGAATGCCTTATGGACATACAAGATGAAACCTTGGCACTCGGGCATCTGCTCCTAGCCGAAGACAATGAAATCAATCAACTGGTGGCACAGGAGATTTTGCAGGCTGTGGGTTATACATTAGATATAGCCCAAAACGGTGAAGAGGCACTTCAAATGCTTAAAGAAAAAAGCTATGACCTCGTATTAATGGATATTCAAATGCCCATTATGGATGGCTACACCGCCACAAAGAAAATTCGGGAGCAAGCCGAATATGCCAATGTACCCATTGTTGCCATGTCCGCCCATGCCATGAAGGGTGATAAGGAAATCAGCCTTTCCTATGGCATGAACGATCACATAACAAAACCCATTGTTCCCGAAGTCTTATATAAATCCTTACATTTTTGGATTTCCAAGAGCAGGGCTAATGCCAAGAATGGGTAAGCTAGCGGCGACTATCTGTAGAATAGGCTTAAATATCACATTGTGAGACCTTTGTATAAGCCAAAAGCTACGGTTCAGATTATTACAGGATATTGTGCATACTTTGCCAATCTTTTTTCACCGCTTGGTAACCAATTTTTGATAGAGCGTGAACCATTTGTTCCACAGAGCGGGTGTCTGAAATTTCAAATTGTCCGGCATCGCCGCCTTCGGTCACACGTCCGCCTACCAGCGTGGAAACGCCGGCAGAAACCCGAGTTACGCCAAGGGGAACCACATGATCACGCATTCGTGCGCTTTCACGGCTGGACACGGTTATGCCAACACGTGGTAAAAAACAGCGCACGGCTGTAATATATTGCACAAAGGATCGATCGTCCACAGCGTGCGGTACGTCAAAGTTGCCTTCGTGCGGACACATTCGTGGTACCGACAAACCTACCTCCACACCTTGATGCTGTTTTTGTAGCCAATGTGCGTGTAATCCTGTACAAAATCCATCGTTTTCCAAGGCATTTAAGCCAAGCAAAGCCCCCACATTGACGCTATACATGCCGGCTTGCACAGCTCTGGTGGGAGCCTCAAGACGATAAGCATAATCACGCTTGGGGCCTGCCGGATGCAACCACGCATACAGTTCTTCATCGTAGGTTTCTTGAAATAAGGTCATGCTGTCCACGCCGTTTTCCACCAACATGGCGTATTCGTCAACGTCCATGGCATAAACCTCAATGCCTACGGAAGCAAAGTGCGGTTTTATAGTCTTGGCAATGTGGGCAATGTACTGCGGCGAAGCGATTTTGCGTGCTTCGCCTGTGAGCAGGAGGATATGCCCAAGCCCTTCGGTAGCTATGGCGAGAGCTTCTGCCTTTGCTTCTTCAGGGGAAAGATGGCGGCGAACTTGCGTATTTTTTGCATTAAAACCGCAGTATCGGCATTGATTGGTACAATGATCCGAAAGGTATAAAGGCGTAAAAAGCTGTACGGCACGTCCAAAATGTTTACGACTTTCCCTTTGCGCACGTCGTGCCATTTGTTCAAGGAAGGGCGTTGCCACAGGAGAGAGCAAGAGCAGGAAATCTTCAAGGCTGAGATTTTCCCGTTCGATGGCGGCCATAATTTTTTGCGGTGTGGCTGCGTTGAGAATACGTTCTCTCCGCTCCAAAGGCCACTGCGCTAGGGTTTCAGAAAAATTTTGCATATATTATCCCAATTGTCATTGCGTTCCCATTGCGTTTAGGCTTGCGAGTTTCATTGCGCAATCCATTGCGTTTTGCTTGCGATTATTCTATCATTTTATTTACATTGATAATCTTGCTTGCGTTTTTGGTTGAGCTTAAATTTATCTTGCGCTTGCGGTAAATACGCAATTCCGTAAGGCAATAACGTCAAGCCCTCAAAAATCACCGCACCCAACACAGTAAATACAGTGAAAATTAGCTCTATGAGCCATACTTATTCGTCCAAAAATCCCGTTAGCGGCGATGAGGCAACGCCCCGTCCCGAAACTTCTGCACCAAGCCCGGCGCAATAGGCTTCTCGTCCGGCACGCACGGCGGCGGCAAAGGCAGTGGCCATGGCAATGGGGTCTTCAGCTGAGGCAATGGCTGTGTTTACAAGGCAAGCTGCCGCTCCCATTTCCATGCATTCGCAGGCTTCGGAAGGTTTGCCAATGCCGGCGTCCACGATAATGGGTAAGGGTATTTCCTCAATGAGAATGCCAATCATTTCCTTGGTACGCAGACCACGATTACTGCCTATGGGAGCACCCAAGGGCATGACAGCCGCAGCTCCTGCGTCCACCAGCGAGCGGGCTACATAGAGATCGGGGTTCATGTACGGAAGGACGACAAAGTCTTCTTTTGCCAAGATTTCTGTGGCCTTAGCCGTTTCGTAGCCGTCGGGTAAAAGGTAGCGTGTATCGCTGATTACTTCAATTTTAATCCAATTACCGCAGCCGGCGGCTTTAGCCAGACGTGCAAGGCGCACAGCCTCATCAGCGGTGCGAGCACCGGAGGTATTGGGTAAAAGCTTCATGTTTTTGGGTATATGCTGCATTATTCCCGTTTGTTCGGAATGCCCTTGCCTTTGCATATCCACACGGCGCAAAGCAACTGTGATGACATTGGAATCGGAGGCTTGGCACACCTCGGGGATGAGTGCGTCTGCACCGTATTTTCCCGTACCGATAAATAAACGGCTGCTCAGAACTTCACCGCCAAGCATGAAATCGTGCACACTCATTAACCACCTCCCACAAAATGCAAGACTTCCAAGCGGTCGTCTTCACGTAAAAGGGTTGTGGCAAAGTCTGTCGAGGGCACGATATTTGCGTTCAGCTCAACGACTACCTTATCTGGCTCTAAATTTTGCGCATGTAACAATTGCAACAGTGTACTCCCACTGTCGCTGTCAATTGACGTTCCATTGAAAATAATTTTCACTTTTACACCTCAAAAATCCTATGCAACCATGGGCGAACAATGGATACTGTTTTATGAAATTTCAGTATCCACATAGCAAAAATAAAAATATGCTGCTTTTTTAGTAAAACAATCCTGAAAGAATTTTTCGTAAGAAAAATTCGTGTGAAAGTTTTTTGGAAAGGGGGTCTGGGGGAAGAACCTTTTGTTCACAAAAGGTTTTCCCCCAGAAAAAAATTAGCGTATCCTAAAAATTACTTACCAAGCACTTCCACTGTCGTTTCAGCAATTTGTAATTCTTCATTGGTGGGGATAATGAGCACGGGAATTTTTGATTCGGCAGTGCTGATAACTCGTGCAATACCACGTCTGACGGCATTTTCCTTTTCATCAAGGACGATACCCAGCGGCTCCAGTCCTTTTATGACTCCGGCACGAACAAAGTCGTCATTTTCCCCGATGCCGGCGGTGAAAACAATGGCATCCACCCGTCCAAGCAAGAAGAAATATGCGCCCAATTGCTTTTTGATACTGCGGCAAAGCATATCAAAGGCCAGCTGTGCACGCTCATCACCCTCGTCACGTTTGCTATGAATATCACGCATATCACTCATGCCGCAAATGCCGAGCAAGCCGGATTTTTTATTCATCAGCGTATCGACTTCAGTTGCGGAAAGGTTCATTTTGTCTTGCAAGAAAGGTACTATAGCCGGGTCAATGGTGCCGCAACGAGTGCCCATCATTAAGCCTTCAAGGGGTGTAAGTCCCATGGAGGTATCGGCGCAAATTCCATTTTTCACGGCAGAGGCGGAGGAACCGTTGCCAAGGTGCAAGGTGATGGAATTGAGTTCTGCTTGTGGTTTACCCAGAAATTCAGCGGTTTTTTTGGCAATATATTTGTGCGACGTGCCGTGAAAACCATAGCGGCGCACATTATGTTCTTCATAAATTTCATAAGGAAGAGGATAGATGAAGGCGGAAGGCTCCATGCTTGCGCCAAACTCCGTATCAAAGACGCCCACGTTGGGTACGCCGGGCAGTAATTTTTCTGCTACTTCGATACCCATTAAATTTGCAGGGTTATGCAATGGGCCAAGGGGAATATATTTGCGAATAATTTCCTTGGCTTTTTCGTCAATGCGCACAGGCTGTTTGATGTCTTCGCCGCCATGCAAGACACGGTGACCAATGGCGTGAATTTCGGAAACGTCCTTAATGACACCCTTTTCTTTGTCCACAAGCAGTCTGATGACTTCGTCCATGCCTTCCACATGCGTTGGGAAAGCTTTGTCGATAACAATTTTTTCTTCCTTGTCAGTGTCCGGAAAAAGTTTATGGCTTAATTTTCCTTGACTTGCGCCAATGCGTTCCACAATGCCGGAGCAAAGGACAGATTTGTCTGCCATTTCAAACAGTTGATACTTGCAAGACGATGAACCTGCGTTGATTACTAATATTTTCATATACTTCCTATAGGTAGCGACAAGCTACATGCTTAATTTTTTTCTGCAGCTGCTTGAATGGCCGTAATGGCAACGGTATTGACAATATCTGCCACCGTGCAACCACGAGATAAGTCGTTAACAGGTTTATTCAATCCTTGCAACACCGGACCTATGGCAATGGCGCCGGCGGCTCTTTGCACGGCCTTATAGGTATTGTTGCCGGTATTGAGGTCAGGGAAGACAAAAACAGTAGCTTTTCCGGCTACTTTGCTGTTAGGCAGCTTAGTACGAGCCACTTCCGGATCTATGGCGGCATCATATTGAATTGGCCCTTCCAATAAAAGTTCAGGTTTTCTTTCCTGAGCAATTTTCGTAGCTTCCACAACTTTTTCCACATCTGCACCCTTACCCGATGTTCCTGTGGAATATGAGAGCATGGCAACACGGGGTTCAATGCCAAAAACCTTTGCTGTATGGGCTGAAGCAAGGGCAATTTCTGCCAGCTCCTGCGCCGTTGGGTTGGGGATGACGGCACAATCGCCAAAGGCCAGCACCCGATCTTGGAGGCACATTAAAAATACCGAAGACACAGTGGCGCAACCGGGTTTGGTTTTGATAAATTCAAAGGCGGGGCGAATGGTGTGTGCCGTGGTGTTGACAGCACCCGAAACCATACCGTCGGCATGATTTTTATGCACCATCATGGTTCCGAAATAGGTGGCATCAATCATGCGCTCACGAGACGCTTCAATGGTCATACCCTTATGTTTGCGCAATTCATAATATGTTTGCGCATAATCTTCAAAGTCCGGCCAAAGCTCCGGTTGAATGATGCGTGCACCGGAAAGGTCAAGGCCAATATCACCAATGCGTTTGCCAATGCGCTCGGCATTTCCAAGCAAGATAACTTCCGCCACATCTCGTTTAAGCAAGATATCCGTTGCACGTAAGATGCGTTCTTCCGCACCTTCAGCCAGCACTATGCGCATTTTTTTCTGACGGGCTTTTTCAATAAGTTCAAATTCAAACATCATGGGGGTGACACGGGTGGGCTTATCACTTATCAAGCGATTGCCGATTTCCTTGGAATTGACATGTCGTTCAAACAGCCCCAAAGCGGTGTTGACTTTTTGCACATTTTCCGGCTCAATGCGTCCATAAAGCATGGAAAGCATTTGAACTGTTTTATATGTGTGGTGTGTGGTCAATAATATGGGAACGGGTACGCCTGTCCAACCTTCCAGTAATTGCTGCACATTGGTGGGCAAGCGAATGCCGCCGGTGAGTAGCACACCGGAAATATCGTGGTAGGCCGACGAAACACGTGATGCCAAGGATGCCAGCACAATATCCACACGATCGCCGGGGGTTATGATAAGGTTGCCTTCGGAAATATAATCCAAAAAATTATGCACTTGCATGGCAGCTATCAAATATTGCCCCACAAGACTATCCATACGATTGGCGCCGTAAAGCACTTCCGCCCCCAGCCAGCGTGCCACATCGTTCATGGTGGGTTTACCTAGGGCAGGCTCGTCGGGCACTGAATAGATAAGCAGCTCACGCCCTTCTTGCCATGCATTTTTTGCTTTGCCGTGCCCAAGTGCCTCTCGTAAATCGCTCTTTTCCGTTTCGGTATAGTCAGCTCTATTGACAATAACCGACAGCACATCCACATGCTTTAATTCAAGCTGGTCAAGCACGGTTTTCGTACCCTCAATAACTTCATCAAGCAATTTTTCGTGCCCAAGGGTAATAACCATCATTACCGAACCAAGGTTGGCGGCGATGTCAGCATTAAGTTCAAATTCAAAAGATGCGTCTTGCCCCAAAAAGTCCGTTCCTTCACAGAGCACAAAGTCATTTTCTTCCACAAGACTATGATATTTTTCCAAAATATTTTGAATAAGCAGATTGCGCTGACCATAATTGATTAAGTGACGAGCTTCTTCAAGGGTGTAGGAAAAAGCATCGCTATAGCTTTGCTCCAGTTTAAAATGCTTAAGCATCAAGTTAATATCATTGTCTTTGTCATCTAAAATAGGTTCATTGATGATGGGACGGAAAAACGCCACCTTGCGCATTTTACGAGTCAAAAGCTGCATGACTCCAAGCACAAGAGCGGACTTACCGGAACGAGATTCAGTAGCTGTAATATAAAGACTTTTATACATGAAAGCCTCCGATGACCATGGTAAAAATTTCTTAAAGGAAACCTGTGCGCCATTCATTGCACAGGAGCTTATAGAGCATTGACTCCGGACAATATAGAGAAGGGGATGAAAATCCACCCCCCTCTAGATATTATAATTGTTTATTCACCCTTATTGCCGTCAATCTCGCCAAGGCCGGGAAGCTCGGCAAGTAACTTGTAATAAAGATAACGCTTATTGCATTTTTCTTCCAGCTCGGCCTTCAACTTCTTGGAGTCTTCCGGCGCAATCTTATCAAGGGCAGCATAGCGTGTTTCACCCATGAGGAAATCGTTAAGGCCGCCGTCAGGTGCTTTATACTCCAGCGTGAATGGGTTTTTACCTTCGGCTGCAAGCATGGGGTCATAACGATACAATGGCCAATAGCCCGATGTTACTGCCAATTTGCCTTCTTCCATGGTCTTGCCCATGCCTTTGCGAATGCCTTGGTTGATACAAGGAGCATAGGCAATAATAATGGATGGACCTTTATAAGCTTCTGCTTCACGGAATGCCTTGATGACTTGATTCTTATCGGCACCCATGGACACCGAAGCCACATAGACATAGCCGTAGCTCATGGCCATGGCACCAAGATCTTTCTTGCCAATGCGCTTACCGGCGGCGGCAAATTTCGCAATGGAACCAAGCGGCGTAGCCTTGGAGGCTTGTCCGCCCGTATTGGAGTAAACTTCCGTATCCATCACAAGAATATTGATATCCTCACCGGAGGCTATTACATGGTCAAGTCCGCCATAACCGATGTCATAAGCCCAGCCGTCACCACCAAAGACCCAAATGCTCTTCTTGGTGAATAGGTCGTCCATATGGTACAATTCGTGCGCAAGCGGATGCTCTAAACCGCCCAAGGCTTCGAGGACTTCTTCGCCATATTTCTTGGAACCTTCGGCATCATCCATATTTTCAAGCCAAGCATTGCAGGCATCGGCAAGGTCTTGAGGGACATCGTCAAGGGCAAGCAAGTCGTTGATGCACATAGCAAGTCTTGCACGGCGTTGTTGATATGCCATTTCCATACCAAAACCATACTCAGCGGCATCTTCAAAGAGCGAATTGCCCCAAGCAGGGCCGTGACCGTCTTTATTGGTGGTGTAGGGAGTGGTGGGAGAGGATGCGCCCCAAATGGAAGAACAACCCGTGGCGTTGGCAATAATCATGCGATCGCCAAACATTTGGGTCAAAAGCTTCACATAGGGAGTTTCGCCGCAACCGGCGCAAGCACCGGAAAACTCATGCAGAGGTTGCTGGAATTGCGAACCTTTGAGTGTATTGCGTGGCAATATGTTATCCTTAAGAACGATATTTTCCTCAACATAATTAAGGTTTTCCTTTTGTGTGTCCATTTGCGTAGCCAGTGGTTTCATAAAGAGAGCCTTGCCCTTGGCAGGACAAATATCGGCGCAAGAACCGCAACCAAGACAATCCTCTGCATAAACTTGCATACGGAAGTTCAGTCCTTTGAGTTCCTTACCGTTGGCAGGCTTTGTCACAAAGCTTTCCGGTGCGCCTTCAAGCTCTTCATCGGTGGCAAGCACGGGACGAATGGTGGCGTGTGGGCAAACAAAGGAACATTGGCAGCATTGGATACAATTTTCCGCTACCCACTCAGGCACATCAATGGCAACGCCTCGCTTTTCAAAGGCAGCCGTTCCAAGCGGCATAAATCCGGCAGGATCCATGGCCGATACGGGTAATTTATCGCCTTGTTGTGCCAAAATAGGACGAATAACGCTGCTGATATATTCGGGGTCTTCATCTTGCGAGCAGCAACAACCGCTGGCGCAAGCACTGCTTGTGCAGCAGGAGTCGCTGTCACTGGCTGTAAGCCAGCTCTCGGGGTATTTTACTTCCTCAAGTGCATTGAGAGCACCGTCCACGGCGGCAATGTTCATGTTGACAATTTTGTCGCCTTTGGAACCATAGGTTTTCTTAATGGAATCTTTTAAGAGGCTTACGGCAGTTTCAAAATCAAGCACATTGGCAAGCTTAAAGAAAGCCGTTTGCATAATCATATTGATGCGTCCGCCAAGACCCACTTCTGTGGCCAGCTTCACCGCATCCACATTGTAGAATTTCAATTTTTTCTCGGCAATGGTACGCTTCATGGACGCAGGCAAATGCTTTTCCATTTCCTCAAGATTCCAATCGGAATTGAGCACAAATGTACCCCCGGCTTTAATGCCTTCGAGCATGTCGTATTGGGTGACGTAAGATGCCTTGTGGCAAGCAACGTAATCGGCTTGAATGACAAGATATGATGAAGTAATGGCTTCCTTACCGAAGCGTAAGTGCGATACGGTAAATCCTCCGGATTTTTTGGAGTCGTAGGCAAAATAAGCTTGAGCATACATATCGGTATTATCACCGATGATTTTAATAGCTTGCTTGTTTGCACCCACGGTTCCGTCAGCACCGAGGCCATAGAATTTACACTGTACTGTACCTTCGGGAACGGTGTTGATTTCTTCTTCAACTTCCAGCGATGTAAAGCTGACATCGTCGGTAATACCAACGGTGAAGTGATTTTTGGGCGCAGTGCTCAGCATATTGTCATAGACGGCTTTAGCCATGCCCGGAGTAAAGTCTTTGGAACCAAGTCCATAGCGTCCGCCCACAATGGTGGGGGCTAAAATTTGCGTACCACGCTCAAGATAGGCTGTGCAGACATCTTGATACAACGGCTCGCCAAGAGCACCGGCTTCCTTGGTACGGTCAAGCACGGTAATACTCGTGACCGTAGCAGGAATGGCTTGTAGCATATGTTCCACGGAGAAAGGACGGAACAAGCGAACTTTTACAAGCCCCACACGCTGACCTTGTTTGTTCAGATGCGTAAGGGTTTCTTCGATAACTTCGCAGGACGAACCCATGGAGATAATGATACGGTCGGCATTTGGATGCCCCACATAATCAAAAAGCTTGTACTTACGTCCGGTGATGGAAGCTACTTTCTTCATGTTTTCCAATACAATATTGGGCACAGCTGTATAAAAATTATTGCAGGCTTCACGGTTTTGGAAGTAAATATCAGGATTTTGGGCTGTTCCACGGATGTGCGGATGTTCAGGGTTCATGGCACCGGCACGGAATGCTTCAACCTTTTCCCAATTCACCAAGGGAGCGATGTCTTTATAGTCGATAACTTCGATTTTTTGAACTTCGTGTGAAGTACGGAAGCCGTCAAAGAAGTGGCAAAAAGGAATGGAAGAGTCTATGGCACTCAGATGAGCTACCAAGGCCAAGTCCATACATTCTTGCACAGAGGCAGAGGCAAGCATGGAAAATCCTGTTTGACGGCAAGCCATAACGTCTTGATGGTCACCAAAAATGGAGAGGGCGTGCGAAGCCAGTGCTCGTGCCGAAACGTGGAAGACGCCGGGCAATAATTCACCGGCAATCTTGTACATATTGGGAACCATGAGCAAAAGCCCTTGGGATGCCGTAAAGGTCGTGGTGAGCGCACCTGCGGCAAGGGAGCCGTGCACAGCGCCGGCTGCTCCGGCTTCGGATTGCATTTCACGCACCACAAGCTTTTGTCCCAAGAGGTTTTTACGCCCGGCTGCTGCCCAATCGTCCGCCAACTCGCCCATGACCGATGATGGGGTAATGGGGTAAATGGCTGCAGTATCGGAAAGGGCATAGGCGATATGCGTTGTAGCAGTATTGCCGTCCATAGTTTTCATCTTTGCCATAACATGCTCCTTAAGCTGTGCCCTCAATAAATACGGACACAATTTTTCTATTAGTGGTTTATTGGGTAATTATTGTTATTTCATGGGATTTGTGTATTAAATACATGCATAAAATCGAAGGTTAATTCGAAACTCGCATCCGCAATGGTCTAAAATTGATACCACAAATTATGTATGTCTCTGTAATATTTATCTTACATAGAGTAAGCAAAATCAAGACTATCATTAAGCTTTATCAGCATAAAAATCAAGTGTCGAAAAGCTCCATTCTTCCATTTTTTCACATCAATAAAAAATAATGTTGAGTGAATATGCTTGCATTTTTTTGAAAGAAAAGTCAGAGTGGGGAAGTTTGTTTAGCGCATCTTCATAAAAGCTTAATAAATAGATTATTTCTTATTATTTGCAATATGAGGAAAACGATGGTATTCACTTTTTAATGAAGTGTGCTTTTTCGTAAGGCAAACACAAAAATATTGGAGAAAAACTATGCCCATTAAAAATGATGATCAGCTGTCGGTACATTATACAGGAACCCTAGCCGACGGTACTGTTTTTGATTCTTCCCGTGAGCGTGAACCCTTGGAATTTACCATGGGTAAGAAAATGCTCATCGAAGGTTTTGAAAAAGCCCTCATGGGAAAGGAAGCCGGGGATGTTGTTACCGTTACTATCCCCCCCGAAGAAGCTTATGGAGAAATGGACGAAGGACTTCTTTTTGAAGTAGCCCGTGCAGACCTTCCCGAGGAAATAAAGCCGGAAGTTGGGATGCAACTTTCGCTTTCCAACGAAGAAGGCGATATGAATGTGGAAATTTTCCAAGTTAATGATGAAAGCATCGTTCTTAATGCAAATCATCCTCTTGCCGGGCAATCGCTCACCTTTGAAATTGAAATTGTTGCAGTGAAATAGTCTTCAAAAATAATGAATTATAAACTCTGCTCAATTCAAATAACCATGAATTGAGCAGAGGTCGTAACAGGCTTTTGAAAAAGTGCAATCTACTTCGTCAGACTCGTTTTTTGCTCCGGTCATGTATGTCTGTATACACTCCCTACGCAAAAAAACTTCGTCTTCCTCGTATCTTACACTTTTTGAACAACCTGTAGGAAAACGATAAAGTTAACATTTTATTAAAAAACTTTTTGGAACAGATTTTTTCAATGGACCGATAAATTGTCGGGTAATGATGCAAACGATGTTTTTCAACGCACTCGTGCATAACCGCTCATAACCAAACCACCTTCAAGAACTTGTGTGTGGATATGCTCAAAGGTAGACGTTTGTGCAAGTTCCCCAAAAAGCGGAACTCCGCCACCAAGAATTATAGGGATACGTGTAAGAGTAATGCTATCAATGAGGTCTTTTTGTAAAAAGCTTTGGACAAGCCTACCGCCATCAATATAAAGATTTTTAAAGCCTTGCTCTGAGGCTTTTTTCAGCGTGACTTCTATGTTATCAGAGCAAAGCGTAGCTTTTCCATTGTATCCTTCAGGTAAAGATGCAAGCGTTTTGCTCATGACCCAAACCGGTATTGTGTATGGCCATTGTTGGAATGAGTGCACAGCTTCAAAGGTGTTCCGACCCATGATGAGCGCGTCCATACTGCCCATAAAAACGTTGAAGGCAGAATTTTCCCCTAAATCTTGAGGGTAGGCATTGAGCCATTCAACGCCATTTTGTGCATCGGCAATATATCCGTCAAGACTTATGGCTACAAATACATGTTTGAGCATAAAAGACCTCTCAAATGAAATGGAATTGTTTTATGTCAATTTTTATATAGCAATAACAGCGTACTGTAAAGGTTTTGCTTACAAGGGATTTTACTTGCTTAAGTGTGTAAAACCTAATCAAAATTGTGGCATAGTGGCAATAAAAATTACAATATGAGACCTCTGCGCAATTTCTGGAATTGACAAAATACATGGATTGCTTCGCTGCGCTTGCAATGGCTTTCGTTATAAAATCAAGTCATTGCGAGGAGCGAAGCTTTGATGCAATCCATGCCTTTTTGAATTGTGCAAAGCTTTTAGTATTGCTCTCCGTTCGCCTAAAGATTTTGAGTAAAATTCCGATTGTATATTTTGTTCAACAGGGCTTTAAGACTTGCCGCAAATAAGCTTAAAGCGTCTTCTGTTTATTTTATTACCAGTTTATCTAAAAAAGGATGGTGAATATGAAACTAAAGCTCCTCGGAAAGGTATTACTTTTTACCTTAATCCCCATTATTTTGGGCTTTGCCGTACTTACGTTTATGGCAGCGCAACTTACTTCAAGCGGACTGTATAAAACATCGGATATCCAATTACTTGAGTTTGCCAAAAAGCAAGCTTCTGAAATTGATAATATCTTTAAAAATGTCATAGCTCTTGCCGATATGTTGGATAGCGATCAAGACATTGAAGATTTCACCGCACGGGCCAATTCCTTGGGACAAGCACGAGACTCTGATTATGACTTTACTGCCAGAAAAAAGATAACCGAAGAAACGCTCGCTGAACTGTGCGAAGATTTTCCCGACGTTGTGGCTGCCGCTATCGTGGCAAAGGACGGTAAAACAATTGCCGCATCCAGTCCCAGTTCGGCTCGAGTGGACGTCAGCAGGTACCCAAGCGTTGTGGAAGCCTTTAGCGGTAAGGCCAATTTCAAGACCAACATGTCTAAAACTACAAATAAGCTAAGTATTATGGTTACTTCACCCATTACGGTAGATGGGTCTAACGAACTTGCCGACGGTGTATTGTTGCTTGTGGTAGACCTTAATGCCGTTGCCGATGATACCATTAAATCAGTTACGCTTATGCCTTCCTCCAGTGTTTTCTTGGTGGATGCCGATGGTATAATGTTGATGGAAAAAAGCTTTCCGGAGCTTATCGGTAAAGATAACAGCATTTACGAATATATTCGTACGGTATTGGCCGAAAAAAACGGCATTACCCGTTACGAGTGGGAAGGCGTGGATAAGCTTACCCATTTTGCAGAGTTGCCCACCACAAAATGGATTGTGGGCATAGAAACCGATGAAAGCGATTTTTATACGACATCCAATGGAATCACTCTGATACTTGCATTTATCAGCATAGGTATAGTATTTATTGTGGCGCTTATTGTTTATTTTGTTATCAAAAAAGTGGTGGTTGTCGTTTCGCAAAGTGCCAACATCGCAACCTATGTGGCTGAAGGCAACTTAAAGTTGACCGCTGAACAAGACGCACAGATTGATGCTGCCTTAAAGCGTGAAGACGAGTTTTCAAACCTAGGTGCTGCTTTTAGAGCGATGATCAATAATCTTGCTGCTATGGTAGTTCAATCCGAAGAAAAGAGCAAGGAAGCACAAGTTGCTGCCGACAATGCGGCCATAGCTACAAAACAAGCTGAGAAATCGGCGGCAGAAGCTGAAGAAAGCAGAAAAAATATCTTGATTGCAGTGACAAAGCTTGAAGGCATTGTCAATAATATTGCATCTGCTTCCGAACAACTTTCAGCACAGATTGAAATGTCCACCTCAGGTGCGGAAGAACAATCGGCACGAATGACAGAAACAGCCACAGCTATGGACGAAATGAATGGTACCGTGCTGGAAGTGGCCAGAAACTCCGGCACCAGTGCCGAACTTGCCGACAATACCAAGGCTAAGGCCATTGACGGTGCAAACATCACCCAAAAATGCCAAGTCTCCATGACGCATGTTAAGGATGAATCGTTGAAATTGCGCCAAAATATGAGCGAGCTTGCCAGCCATGCGCAATCAATCAGTGCGGTTATGAGTGTTATTTCTGATATCGCCGACCAAACCAACTTGCTTGCGCTCAACGCCGCCATTGAAGCTGCAAGAGCCGGTGAAGCCGGACGTGGATTTGCTGTTGTTGCCGATGAAGTACGCAAGCTTGCAGAAAAAACCATCTCATCCACCACCGATGTTGCCAATGCCATTAATGCCATTCAGCAAAGCACTGAAGTCAACGTTCAGCAAGTGGATACAGCAGTGGCACGCATTGAAGAAGCTACGGAACTTGCCATAGAAGGCGGACATGCTTTGCAGGGTATTTTGGAGATGGCAGAACACAGTGCCGATGAAATTCGAGCCATTGCTACAGCCAGTGAACAACAATCAGCCACATCTGATGAAATTGCCCAATCCATCATGACCGTGACCAATATAGCAACAAATACCGTTAACGCCATGAATGAAGCAACGCAAGCTGTTGCATCCCTGACTGAACAGGCACAGCAACTTGCTGCTCTGGTAGAGAATTTGAAGAACAGTTAACAGTCAATTATTCATCATCTTTTTGGGGAAGAGGACTTTGCGCAACCGGGCGAGTCCCCTTCCCCGTCAAGAGGAAATGAGTAATCATCATCTTAAATTTATTATTTTTTTTCCAGTCTAACTTCCCGTAAATTCATCACATATTGACCGGCGTTGTTTTTTTGATCCATAAACACAAGATATACTTTTCCTTGTGGTAATTTTAGACTTCCAAGAACAGTTGTTTTATATGTTGACCAAGAATTTCCGGTAAATGGTACGTTGACATCAATATAGTCATATGCTTGTAAATTAATACTTAAATCCGATACGCCGCCTATTCTAAGTTCTCCTGTTGAGCCGACCGACTTATCCTTGCTATAGTAAATATTTACAATATATTCTCCGGATTCTTTAATTTCAAGGGGAAAAGCAACCGTATTATCGGTGCGCCATCCGCCAAGATTATAAGGTGCAGATTTTGGTTCCACAATGACATTGTCGGCGTAACGCAAGTCTGCATCCCTTGGATAAAGAGTGATTGTTGCTTTTTTTTGATTAAAACGCAAAGGCATAAGCTTGTGACTTGGCGTGGTTTCCATGGCAAAGCAAAAAATGCTTAGCATGTGTAGCCCCATTATAACGCTCAAAACCATAAAAATTTTTTTAAATTTTGACATAAGTACTTCTTCCTTAAATTGTTCTCAACACTGTATTCTCGACTTAAAATACACTACAAAACAATGCAATTAAATTTTTATTCGCCGCACATTTTCTTAAGTGAAGGAGTATTCTTCATAAACAAGTAGCATTACTTGTTCTTATGTTTCGGACGATTGAAAGTAATTTATCAAATAGTTATGAAGGCATACTTACAATAAAGTATGACTCTTTTTCCTCCATTTCTAATTAACGTTAATCTCCAATTTTAACAAGAAAATTATGCGAAAGAAAAGTATGTAATTTGTGTATGTTATTGTTTGAGGAGCTTAACGCCAAATTTATTTGGATTATAATCTGGCAATAGAGATTCGTGTCATGTTCGCATTGTATCTGCGGCTATGAAAATAGTTGTCATTTAAACAAAAATATATTATTTTTTGAAAAGGCTGGGGAAAATGCATTATTTGGAACAAAAAACAAAGCACGAGGATAAGATTATGTTTGATAAATTATTGGCTAAAGTTGGTATCGGCAGCGCAAAAGTTGATACAGTTTTAAAAAATATGACCCTAATGCAAGGCGATATTGTTGAAGGTGTTGTGCATATTCAAGGCGGAAAAGTAGACCAAGATATTAATAACATAACAATTTCTGTGAGAACCCGTGCCAAAGCCGAGAGGGAGTCTGACGGCGAAAAAGAAACCTACCATATTAACATGGATATTGGAAAAATTCAGGTCAATCAACCCATGAAGGTTGAAGCAAAGCAAAAATATGAAATACCTTTTAGTATACAACTACCGTCCGAAACACCCATAACTGCCATAACTACCAAAAAAAATGAAACCAAAGTTTGGATTCATACCGAACTTGACATTGAATGGGGAGTTGACAGCGATGACCGTGACTACCTTACGGTCTTGCCGCATCCGGCCGTGGAAATGATGATCAATAAATTTTTGGAAAAAGGCTTTCAAGTGCAGAAAGTTGACGTGGAGAAAGGGTATTTAAGTACGCCAAGTTTTTCTAGTTCTTCGGGGGTTTACCAAGAAATTGAACTGCGCCCTGCCTCAGCCGGCATCTTTAGCTGGGCTACACGCACTATCAATGAGGTGGAACTGAGCTTCATCCTTGAAGGAGATACGGTACACCTACTGGTGGAAATTGATCGTAGTTTTTCGGGCGATGGATATGCTTCCGTAAGCTATCCTGCATCCGTACAAGAAGATGAGATAGAAGAGTATTTTGGCCGAGTTTTTGGCTAGGAACAAGTCAGAGTACACTTTTCCATATTTTAGGGGAAAAACTTGTAACAAAGTTTTTCCCCTTGCAAGAACTCTACGCAATTATTTTCTTATATAATTTAATGCGCAGAAAAATTTATGCTGGATATTCGGCTAGTTGGTGTATTTGCACATTAGCTACGCTATTGGCTGTTACCTCTCCGAAACGCTTAAAGTGTGCACTTTGCAAATGGCTTTCAAGCGCAGCTTTACTATCCCATGTTTCATAAAACGCGAAAATATTTTTATTTTCATTGTCTTCATGGAGTACATATTGCTGGCAGCCAGCTTCTGCACGGGTAGGTTCAATAAGATCAATGCACGAAGAGCGCACAAGCTCACGCTCGCCATCCTTAGCTTCAACTATGGCTATCACTTTTAAGGGGGGAGTTTTTTCTGTCATGGTAGTAATATCCTTACTTATGCTTAAAATTTCTATATCAAGAAGCCTTTCCTCTAAAAGGGAAATTTGTCCATATCGCTGGCTTCGGAAGGAAATGGTGAGCCATCTTGTACTTGACCGCCGCCTGTGCTGCCACCACCACTTTGTTGTCTGGCTTGATTTTGTTGAGGGAAGCTTTCGCTGCCATAGCTGTCAGCTTCAGACGGCCAGCCACCGCCTTGTCCGTCTTGCCAGCCGCCGCCTTGACCGCTCTGTCCGCCTTGACCGCCCTGCCAGTTTTGTCCGCCCTGTCCGCCTTGCCAGTTTTGACCACCTTGTCCGCCGCCTTCGCCTTTTCTATCAAGAAACTGAACTTTTTGTGCTCTAATATCTGTCGAGTAACGATCATTTCCCTGTTGGTCTTGCCATTTTCGTGTTTGCAAAGATCCTTCCACATATACAAGCGAACCTTTAGACAAGTACCTGCCGCAATTTTCTGCACTGCGTTGAAATACAGTAACTCTATGCCATTCAGTTTGTTGGACTCTATTTCCTTCCTTGTCGTTATAATATTCATCGGTGGCAACTCTAAAGTTGCACATAGGGGTACCGTTTTGCAAATATTTCAATTCGGGATCGGCTCCAAGACGGCCGATAAGTTGCACTTTATTTAACATAAATAGCTCCTTTTATTATATGGTAAACTGTATTTGTTTGACTTTATCAACAAAAACGGTCTTCTAAAGTATGTAAAATATCTTCGAGGGCATCGCTTAGGCTGTTGGCTTTGCGTGGATCCCAATCAGCAAGCGCCGACTCCAAGTCTTTGACAACTTTCATGGCGTTTTGAATATTTTCGCCAAGGGCAGCAACACGCTTTTCGCTCCACTTCATAAATTGTAAACCATCATGCAAACGATAAACCAATTCCACAACCCCAAGCCTTGACTCGGAGCTTGGAATACTTTCTGCCAGTTCCATAAGTTGTGGCCAAAGTTTTGTAGGTAAATTTTCATCCCACGTCACGGCCGAAACCCTAATTTGTAGTGCCTTTCCCATAATATCTTAATTTTCCCGCCATTCTGTCTGTACACGCAAGACCACTTCTTCAATGGCAGCCAGCTGATCCGGCGGACAAACGCCAATCAATGCTTGCTCTGCATCTACATTTTCCGTGTGTTTGAAGTATATGGCATAAATAATACCGTTTGGCCCGTTATAGTGCAATGGTGCTTCTCGTTTCATGCGTGACATAATGAATAGCTCCATGCCATCGGAAACGGACACTGCTTGCGAACCGGACGCACGTATTTTTTTGTCAATTTCCGGCGTAAAATAATATTTTGCACGCTCTGGAGCTTTGAAAAGGTGCAAGGTTTGTTTCAATATTTTTTGCACTACTTCATTCTTGGTTAAAAAATGTCGTACCGTTAAAAGATGCGTTCCTGCCTCCACAAATTTACCTTCGAGTTCTTTATGTATAGCACATACTTCACCTTTTTCAGGCGCATTGATGGGTTTTGGATTATGCTCACGCTCAATAGTAACCAGTTTGGAACCGGGATTTTCTTTCCACATGCCTTGAGGCCCATACACCTTGCTACCTTCACTTACATTTGCAAAGGTAACAATGCCTGTATGCGGCGCATTTATAAACACTTCCTCATAGGGTGAAGCCTTGATTTTCTCCAGGAGTTCTGTGACATTTAACATAACTTTTCCTAATATTACCTATAATAAACATTACGCCCGCCTATGGTCAGTAGGGCTTGCTTAAGGTTTGCACGAATATGTCGCCTGTCCCAAATACCTTGGATATGACCACGCGAAAGGGCATTACTTGACCGATGATAGTCAGGCGGAATATCAATGCCCGTGGTCTCCTTAATGACACCCGGGCCTGCAAAGCCAAGATTGGAAGAACGCACAGCAAATTGATAGGGCGAACAACCAAGAAAACTCGCCACCGGACCTGCGAAGGAATTAGTATCGTACAGCACAAGATACAGTCCGCCATTATCAATATAGCGGCGCACAGCTACCGTGCATCGTGGCATTTGAATGACGCCGTGTGTGCCTTCTTGAATGCGTATGCCGGCAGTACCGTGCACATAAGCCAAGAAAGGATAACGTTTTTTCATTGCAAGTTCGCAGGCTTCCACAAATTTTTGCCCTTCGGCAGCCCCAACGGATCCGCCTCGAAAAGTTCCCATAAGCATGGCTACGATGACCTTAACTCCGTCAATGCTTGCCTCGAAAGTCATGCATCCACTTTTGGCGTTGGTTTTCTTCTGTGCTTCATGGATGCGCAAATCGAAATCTCTAAAGTTCAATGGGTTACCGGCTTCAATGGCGGCGTTGAACTCAAAAACAGAGCCTTGGTCAAACACATTGCGCACATACCACTCGGGCTCCATAGGAAAATGATGTCCGCAATAACTGCAAACGCCTGCAAATTCAGCAAAAAGGTCAGGACCCCACAAGTCAAGACAACCGTGCTTTGCGGCATTTGGGCACGTCAAGGTTCGGTCAATTTTAAAGCGTGGAGATATGTAATTCCAGCGACTTACTCTTCCTTCGTCAACCCAAGTCGAAAGTTTTGTAAGCGTTTCCTCTTCTGTGCTCTTGCTTTTTGTGCTACCCACAATACGTTTAAAAGGACTGAGAATTCGTCCCTTCATGAGTTGGTATTCACTATGCACTTCTTCCCAAAAAAAACCCACTTTGCGTTGTTGATTACGATAAAGATCATACTTTATTCTATTCCAGCGCATAACCATGGCACCGGTGATGGAGCGCCACATCTTTGTATACCAAGGTCTGTGATCTCGGCAAGCATTACTGGAAAGGCGCAAAAATTTTTCTTGGCGTAATCTTACAAGGCGATTTCTATTGCCGGCAGACAGCCCCCAGCGCATGTAACGTTCTTCGAGATTTATGGCTTCGTTGCGCCTACGAGAGATGGCAATACCACGCAATATGGGCATTTTTCTACTGGACAGTACCACTTCATCCGTGGCACGCATTATTTCCTGACGCAATGAGCGAAAGAAATCGAAATGCCCCGGCCTTGCGCCTAGGGTCGGTTCTTGAATTATTTTATCGATATAGCCAAAATTCATATTATCTTGGGCTGTTATATGTAAGGCTTGCGCACAGTAATCTATGAGTTCAGAGCTTGCACGCATCCCTGCTTTGATACGTCCCTCAATGGCAGCTGCCCCTTCAGGTGAAATAACAGAGTAGTAACCATGCGAAAGCATAAGCCTTCTGTCTGCAAGACCTATGGCTTCAGCACCGCCGGAACCACCTTCGGAAATAACAGCTATTACCGGTACTCGCAATTTTGCCATACCATAGATATTTCTTGCAATTTGCTGAGCTGCTCCCGGATAATCTTCCACAGGATACGATCCAGGAGTGAAAATAAATGTATGGATGGGAATACCTTCAGCCTCGGCAACACGCATATATTGCAATGCCTTGGCGTTACCCCACGGCTTTACGGAACCACCGTTGCGAAATTCGGCACCATGGCCTTTTTCTTGCCCAATGACCATTACCGATTGGTTATATGTCTTTTTGCCTCGCCGTCTGGTGATGATTGCGCGAGCAATGAGCATACTTGGGTCAATGCTGTATTCGTCCTGTCCACCGATTTCCGTGAAGTTATCGTACACATTATCCAAGATATCACGCAGGCAGATGCGTTGTGGATGGCGAACTATGCGCACTTTATCCATGGGGGTGATTTCACTTTCAAGCTTTCGCTCGACGAAAGAAAAAAGTTCCTCAACGGTAACTATTTCCGTTTGAGGATTATCGCTTTTTCCTTCTGAAAGCCTTGTATTTAACTGCTCCAGCTTTTCCTTGAGAAGTTCAACCTTGTCCAGATGTTTATCTATAAATATATCTTGTATATAAACAAGCCTATCTTGTAAGCTTTGCAATCGTTTTTCGATCGAATTATCCATATCAGACCTTTTCGTCCATAAAAAATATTATCTTAAAATCGTAAAATGCGTTGGGTATTTTCACGCAAGAAATGAATATTTGATTTAAGCTTTTCGCCGCTTGCGTTATGTCCTTGCAAGGTGAGCGAATTCAAAAACTCCACACCGCGCGCCTTGGCTTCGTGAATATCCTTACCATGGACAATACCAAGGGCAAGGTTTGGGTCAAATTCGGTGGGGATTATATAGGGCTTTGTGGTTGGGACATGGGTTAACATGGTCAACCATTCTTGCTCTTTCCAATTATAGGCGTCGATGGTTCCAACCCAAGGCGCAAAGCGATTTTCCGTGTCCTCAGCAATGAGGCGATATTCAATGCTCACACCTTCAAAGGAGATATCGTCCTGCGTATAGCCAAGGGGATCGCCAAGCCCAATGCGTATTTGCTCGGCAAGCAAGTCCACTTCACCAAGGGCAAGCCTATCTTTCACGCTGGAAATACGGGCAGATATGCCGTTTTCTACTTGAATACGAGTGTTTACTTCCATAAGGAATGGTTCACCGTCTCGAGTTACTATCCACTCCCAAGTACCCACATTGTCATAACCAACCTTGCGTGCCATGGTGAGCGAATATTGAATTATATCTTCAAGCACCTTGGCGGCATCAAATGTATATTCAATATTTTCCGGGTCAAACCCGGGGGCAATTTCGATGCGTTTTTGCAGGCCGGTGGACTGGATAGAGCAATTGCGGGTTCCGAAATGAACGGGATTTGTTCCAGAGCGGTCAGAAACTATTTGAACTTCAAGATGGTTAAAATCCATAACACGTTGTTCAATGAGTACGCCCTCATCCTTGAATTGACGCAAGGCATAATTGCGAATACGGCGATAGACTGAGCGGAAATTGTCGATATCATACACTTCCTCAATGCCCATACCGCCGCCGCCGGCAGAAGCTTTCACAAGCACCAAGGGCTGCTTGATGCCACGCTTTATTTGAAAATCAAAAACTGTGCGAGCTATTTTTTCTGCTTCAAGTTCATCGTAAATGGGGCGATCGGAGCCGGGAACCGTAGGAACCCCAAGGCTGCGAGCAAGGCGTTTCGTATTGATTTTATCGCCAAGTTCACGGATAATTTTCCATGAAGGCCCAATAAATTTTAACTTGCGGTCACGTTTGGTAACACGCCGTGCAAAGCGAAAATCTTCGGCAAAAAAACCATAACCCGGATGAATGGCAGTGCAGTTTGCATCATCGGCTACGGCCACAATCTCATTGGCATCGTGATAGGAAGATACTTTATAGAGATTTTTTTCTCCGCCAATGCTACGTGCCAATTGTACATGACCCGAAGCTGCATCTTCTGCTGTGTAAATACAGGTAAAAGCCACTCCCAGCTTATAACACGCCCTGGCTATGCGCATGGCGATTTCGCCGCGATTGGCCACAAGCACTTTTTCTTGAGTTAAATCCATGAAAAACCCTTAATATATAAAACAAAAGAAAAGACACGCCCGCAACAATGTATGAAAAGCGCAGAAGTGTCTTATTGTGTTAAAGTTTGCTCACTTCGATGATACGCTTTTGAATTTCCAAAACAAGCTTATCAAGTGAATATTCTTGGCGTTCGCTTAAGTCAACAAAGTTACAGGCAACTATGCCGGTTGCGGTACTGCGTATCACCCGTGCACGGATATCAGCAAGAATAATACGTTGCCTAACTTCCATCTGCAAAGTCAGAACATGCCCCTCAACTAAAATCTTTTTGGGCATTTGAAAAGCACAGCCGGTAACGCTCAAATCCACAACCTTATAAACGTTGTTTCCTTTATTCAAGCGAACCTCAATGCCGTGAACATTGGTGCGATAGGCATGTCTTTGGCTTTGACCATCCTCATCCATCGTAAAAGAAAAGCGTGATTCTCTTGCCATCATTGACTCTTTGTTACATCTCGTTGCAGGACAAATTCAACACGTCGATTGCGTGCCCTATTTTCTTCGGTGGTGTTGGGTAAAATGGGATTCAAAGACCCAAACCCCGTCGCCGTTAACCTATCCGGTTCAATACCTTGTGTGAGCAAATAACGCAAGACAGCAACGGCTCGCAATGAAGATAATTCCCAATTATCCTTGAAGCGCGACCCCGCAGGTACGGGGGTGTCGTCAGAATATCCTCGAATATCAATGCGTTGTTCACGTCTTTGCACAAAAATATTTTTAAGCACATCCAATACTTTTTTGCTCTCTTCAGAAATTTCGGCACTATTGGGAGCAAAAAGCACCTTCCCGGGGAGACGTAAAGTTACAGTACCCTCATCGAGCACCGCCCCTACTTGCCCCTCCATACCATTTTGCACCAAAAAGGATCGAATGTCATTAAAAGTTTGCTTTTGGGCTTCAATAAGTTCTTTACGCCGTTTCACTTCTTCATGTAAAGCCCCGGTAATATTTGTCGGATCCTTACTTGCAAGGGAGCTTTCATCGCCCCCAAGCGCACCCTTTATGGAGCCCATTGCCAAGACAAACTTTGTTTTCTCCACACTTGAAAGTGAAAAGAGCAAAATAAAGAACACAAGCAAGAGCATACTAATGTCTGCAAAGGTCGCTAACCAGCCTTCCCCTTCGCCATCATCATCATCGTCACTACTGGCAATCGGATCGTCACTCATAGTTTTTCTCGCTATTATTTTTCACCCTTATCCGGCCCTTTGCGCTCTTTTGGAGGCAAGAAGGAAGACAACTTTTCGTATACAAGATTAGGGTTGTTGTTTTCTAAAATTGACTTGGCACCTTCAAAAATAATCATTAGAAGCAACTCTTCTTGCATACTTCTGGCTTTTAATTTACCGGCAAGCGGTATAAATAGCAAGTTTGCAATAAGTGCGCCATAAAACGTTGTCAAAATAGCAACAGCCATAGCAGGTCCAATGGCTGCGGGGTCCGAAAGGTTGGCAAGCATTTGCACAAGGCCGATGAGCGTACCCACCATACCCATGGCAGGAGCCAAGGATGCAAGGCGTGTAAATACGTTAATTCCGATATTATGCCGTTTTTTCATGGACATAATTTCAATGGAAACGGTGGCGTGAATAAGCGAAGGATCGGCACTGTCAGCTATGAGCTGAGTGGCTTTTTTCAAAATGGGATTTGTCGTTTGAATTTTCTCAAGAGCCACAATACCTTGCCGACGACTGATCTCGGCGATTTTTACCATTGTAGAAACCACTTCACTCACCGGCGCATCCTTAGCGGTAAACGCTTTAACACCGGCACTAAATGCCTGCTTTACCTCACCGAAAGGAAAGCAAACGAAGATGGAGGACAGCGTTCCTCCAACAACAATCATTATACTTGGAACGTCAATAAAGTTGCCCGGTTGAGGTCCAATAAATATAGAACCAAGTACAAGCCCAAAGCCCCCAAGCATTCCGCCTAATGTTGCTATATCCATACCATATCCCTTTTAAGGAAAAAATCACTGTAAGTAGGTTAAATAAAAAACAAACATGCGCCATCTTCAGTTAGATAAACATTAATCAGTGTCTTATGGCATAATTTCACCGCAATGTCAAAATTCATTCTCCGGTGAACATGCATAAAACTCTTTATCGGCTATGTGTCGATTTTATTAAGAGCAGTAAGTTAATATTTTTCATCTCCCACATTGCTACTAACGTATCATTTTGAAGATAATATACTATAAAAGCTCAAAATTCACCGGACATCGTACCACTTTTTTTGCCTTATTGGTGAAAAGTACATAGCCATTTTTAAGGCCGTATTCGTAAATTCCCTTGGTGATTGCCACATCTTGTCGACAATAATCAGTAATTTCTTGAATATTTCCCTCTTTCCACCAGCGTAAAGCCATAAGCCCATCGGCACTCTTGGGACTATGTAATGTGGCTGACGCAATATTTTCAAGTGACACTCTATAATTTAACTTTTCCTTGATAATGTCAAGCAAATCAAGAGTAGGCAGGCTTTTAAGTGTGTATGTGGCAAATGGTTGCAGCACTGCATAATCAAAACGTATAATATTAAAGCCAATAACCACGTCAGCTTGCTGTAAAAGTAAAAATAAACCTTGCAGTTCATCTTGGCTAAAGGCATGAAAGATATCATCCTTACTATCATAAAGCACAGCAATACTCACGCCCATTTTTTTTGCTTGATGCCATCCCCCCACCTCGGCTGCACTGCGTCGTGTTTCCACATCAAAAACCATGTAACGCTCGGGCATTTTAGGTTGTTTGTTCTCTTCGATAACCTTTGCATCCTCGCCATCTTTGGTTTCCTCGATTTTCTCAACTTCTTTAATTTCTAAAGTTTTTACAGTCTTTACAGCGGACAGAGGCAAAGAAACAGGCGCATCTGTTCCTTCAGCAGCAAAAATATACTCCAAAAGCCGTAGCGCACCAGACTTGCTAATGGGTCTGTTACCGGAGCCACATTTTGGTGAATGCACACAAGAAGGACAACCGTCGCCGCACGTACAATCTTTGATGGCTGATAAGGTGTTCTCAAAAAGCGTGTGGGCTTCGGTATAGGCCGCAGAGCAAAGCCCAGCTCCGCCCGGCAAGGCATCATATATAAACACGGCAGGCAGAGCCAAGTCAGGATGCAAGGGCGTGGAGATGCCGCCAAAATCATTTCTGTCGGCCATAACCAGCAAGGGCAAAAGTCCAATGGCGGCGTGCTCAAGGGCATGGATTGCGCCCATGAAGTGGATATATTCTTCTTCGAGCTTGCGGCGAATGGCATCGGGAATGACCACCCATAAACCCTCACTTTCAAAGATGAAAGGCGGAAAATTCAGCGCAATAACGCCAAGCAATCTGTTGCCGGCCACGGAGCGTTTTTCGTAACCGGTAATATGCTCGGTTATACGCAGCCTTCCTCTGTAAACATATGTCCCATAAAGTTGTTTGCATTCGATGATTTCAAGTATATCTGTCTGTTTTTGTGAACGAACGTTGGTAAACCACGATTTTTTGCATTGCTTAGCCACAATGGTACGAGTCCCACGATCAAGCTCTGCAATTTCATAGCTTTGCCCACGATGAAGGTAGACAGCTCCTGGATGGGTTTCTTTAAAAGCACGCATGGCATCCACCGTACCGATGACTTGCCCTTGCCCATCGACAATGCTGTAACTTTCGCCTTGTCCCCGTAAATCCACATGCCGCTGCGGCCTTTTACGCAACGCAAGATATTCTTGCCCATGTTCCGTTTGCAATAACTGTCCATTATTACAGAGAAATTTAATGGATTTTTGCGCAGAGGCATTTTGTAACCATAAAGAATCTCTATCATCGGGACGCAAGGGCATTTCTGCCGCCGCACAGCACAAATGCTTTTGTAAAATCACCTCGTTATGAATATTAATGACCGCCTTTTCCGCAGGACGTGAAAAAAAATCTTCGGCGTGGCGGATGATGTATTGATCGAGAGCATCTTCTCCTGCCACCAAGAAAATGGCTGAATCTTGTTGCGCACGTCCAACTCGTCCGCCCCGTTGCAATGTGGCCATTATGCTCCCGGGATAGCCCACCAAGATACATAAATCGAGCGTACCAATGTCAATACCCAGCTCCAAGGCAGAGGTGGAAATAACGGCTGTAAGTTCGCCGCTGTGCATTTTATCTTCTATAATTCTACGTTCTTCCGGTAAAAATCCCGCACGATAGGCAGAAATTTTGCTCTTCCACTGTCCGGCTTTGCCACTGGCCCAAAGGGCAATCAATTCTGTCATGCGGCGTGAACGACAATAGACGATGGTGCGCAATCCTCGCACTAAGGCCGATTTCAAAAGACCGATGGCGGCTGTTGCGGCACTACCTTCGGGGTCAAGGAAGACAAAATGCCTCTTGCCCTGAGGTGCACCGGATTTGTCTATAAGTTTAGGTGTATGTCCTTGACCCAATAAGTTTTGCGCCAATTCCTCTGCATTGCCAACGGTGGCGGTGCACAGTACAAAGTGCGGCCTTGCGCCGTAGCGAGCGGCAATACGTTGAACCCTTTGGAAAAGCTGTGCCATGTGCGCACCAAAAACGCCACGATAGGTATGAGCCTCATCTACAACTATATGCGTTAAGCCGGCAAAAAATAGTGACCATTTTTCATGGTGCGCCACAATGCCAAGATGTAACATTTCCGGTGTGGTGATGAGTACATGCGGAGGATTTTTGCGGATTTTTTGGCGCGTATGTGCACTTGTATCGCCATCATAAATATCAATACTCGGACGAGCATCCTTTGGCCAAGGTGAGACAAAATTTTCGAAGCTATTTTTTTGGTCTTGCGACAGAGCTTTTAAGGGGAAGAGGTAGAGTGCTCGAGCCTCCTTGTCTTGTAGGTATGTTTCCAGTACGGGTAGGGTGTAAATAAGACTTTTTCCGCTGGCAGTGGGCGTTGCCACCACGACAGACTCTCCGGCACGCACCCTATCCACAGCCTGTGCTTGATGACTAAAAAGCTCATGGATGCCCCGTTCTATGAGTAATTTTTGTACAGCCGGTGCCAGTGGACGATGCAAGGGCGCACATATAGCTTCACCGGCCGGCAGTACACGGTGATGACATACTTGCTCTCCAAAGGGTGAGGCCATTAGCGACTGTATATATTCTTCAAGCTTCATGGTTCAAATTCGTCAATTTTGTAAAAATTGTCTCAAAAAATCTTGGGAGAGGGACCTTTTTGGAAAAAGGTCTCCTCCCCCAAACCCCCACCCCCAAAAACTT